>CAIOLZ010000050.1 GCA_903859265.1 uncultured beta proteobacterium | reverse complement strand
TGCAGACCGGGGAAGATGGCGCTGTTGATGGCTTTTTCAAACTCGGACTTCATCAGGATCAGGCCACCGCGAGGACCGCGCAGACTCTTGTGGGTGGTCGAGGTCACAACGTCCGCGTGCGGCACCGGGTTCGGGTAAATGCCCGCGGCAATCAGGCCGGCGTAGTGCGCCATGTCCACCATGAAAATTGCCCCGACCGCTTTGGCGACTTTGGCAAACCGTTCAAAGTCAATCGCCAGGGAATAGGCGCTGGCACCAGCGATGATGAGCTTGGGCTTGGTTTCGTGCGCCCGACGCTCCATGGCCTCGTAGTCAATTTCTTCCTGGGCGTTGAGGCCATAGGAAACCACGTTGAACCACTTGCCACTCATGTTCAGGGGCATGCCGTGCGTCAGGTGGCCGCCTTCAGCCAGGCTCATGCCCATGATGGTGTCGCCCGGCTTCAAAAATGCCAGAAACACTGCTTCGTTGGCAGACGCACCGCAGTGCGCTTGCACATTGGCAGCATCGGCACCGAAGATCTGCTTGACGCGATCGATCGCCAACTGCTCTGCCACGTCCACATATTCGCAGCCGCCGTAATAGCGCTTTCCGGGGTAACCCTCAGCGTATTTGTTGGTCAATTGGCTGCCTTGGGCGGCCATGACGGCGGGCGATGCGTAATTTTCGCTGGCGATCAGTTCAATATGCTGTTCTTGGCGCTTGTTTTCGGAGAGGATGGCAGCCCAAAGTTCGGGGTCGGTGTGTTCTACGAGCGTTTTTTTATCGTACATGGCAGTCCTTCAAGACATTGGGCCTGTGGGTCAGTGGGTATCACAGGGCTGCCCAGGCGAACGGCTGATCGCAGTCACTGAGTTCAGTGCTGCGGCACGCTCCCCTGTGGTGGTTCCACATCAGCGCATCTGCCCGGTGGGCGCTATCGCTTATCGCCAGTCGCGTGCGGGGTGCATTTTAGCCCAGCCGATGCGCTGGCGATCCCGCGGCAATGACAGATTGCGTCAGGAGTTGGCGATACTGGCCACGCGCTCCAGCGCAGGCACCGGTTTGGGAGCTGGCGCCACCTGTACCGGGGAGGTCTGAGGTGCGTTCAGTGGCACCGATTTGCCCGCAGCAACTTGTTGGAGCCGGCTGTGTTCGGCCAGAACGCGTGCGGCGTAGCCTCCATCGTCCTCCATATTTCCAGCGCCCACGTAGAGTTTCAGACCGCCCTCCACGGATCCGGCACGCGAAATGCACTCCTGCAACACGCGCGTGCCCACGCGCAAGTTGGTCAACGGATCGAATGCCGCCAGTTGCCCGCCAAAGCTCTGGTACTTGTCGCTGTGCACTTTGGTCATCACTTGCATCAATCCCTGAGCGCCTACCGTGCTTTGCGCGAACGGATTAAACCCGGACTCAATTGCCATGGTGGCCAGAATCAGGTTCGGGTCGAGCTTTTCGCGCGCACCGGTTTCGTAAGCCTCAGCCACGAGCGCACTCAAGGGCTCTGGCGCGATGCTGTATTTTTTGCTCAACCAATAGGTTACTGCGGCCTGCTCTTTGGGCAAGTCCCTGGGGTTCGCGGCAGTGGCGCGATCCACGGCCGTCATGTCCGCGACAAAACCGGTAATGGCTGTTTGGCGCTCCTGCAACCAGGTCCGCAACTGCAATTCGCCAGCATCGCGAATTTCCGGGCGGACCACCACGGTGATTGCGGCAAACATGACTGCGAGCCCCAGCAAGGCAAAGCCGTTGTGGGTAATTTCAAAGAACCCCTGGACAACATCGCCGGTAAAGGTCCGTAGTCCCCTGGTCAATTTTTCGGTGGCTGTCATAGCTACTCCTTCTTTAGCGGCGCTCGCGTCAGTCGCGTTCTGTTTCCAGATACTGCTTTTCGCGCTTGCCGGTTGGATTGGTACGCTATCAATATCCTGCGGCGTTGGTTCAACATGTGCAGCGACTTGACAATGCCATGGGTGGCAACGTTCAGGGTTAACCCTGTGGCTTCGACTCAGATATTCGAAGTCCGCGGATTTTAGGGGGGTGACTTATAGCAAGTCAAGAATATCAAATCGCTTCTTTATTCAAAAGATCTGCAAAAACGCCGGCAAGCCGCATGCAATGGGGCTTTTCAAAGGATTACGGTTTTTTTTACGTCCATGTAAATCACTGCGAAAATACCGCGTTTACGGCTTTACCGAACTCGAGCGCATAGTGACATCTTCAACACCTCTAAAAACAAACGACCTTGCACAGTTGGACACTTTGACTGGCGGGGCCTTTACCGCCGCGACGGCTGGCGAGCGTTCTGCCCGCATCAAGGAGTGGCTCGCAAAAGCCCCTGGCCAAGACCAACTTGCTGAGGTTTTTAGGGAAATCAGCGTGAAGGACAAGGGCGCCGCCAAATTGGTGCGCGAAAAGCTCGACGAGGCAAAGCGCGCCAAAGGTCAGGAGTTGCTGGCTGCCGAATGGGCCAGCAAAGCCAGTGCACTGTTGGCGCTTAACAAACTCAACATCGCGGATGCGCTGGCCTGGCAGCGTGACGCCGCAAAGGCCGGGGCCCCATTGAGCAAGGAGCCACTGTCAGCCCTGAAATCTCAGCTTGCTGATCGGGTGCGAACGATTGAAGACTTGCAGCATCAGGTTCAGGTGCAGCGCGAGGCCGCCGTTTTGCTGGCCCAGCGCATTGAGGTGTTGTCCACCAAACCATGGGCCGATGCGCAGGCCTTGATGGAAGGCCTGCAGGCTGACGTCGGCCACTGGCAAAGTCAGGCAGCGGAGCTCGTGGGAAATAGCAGTTGGGCCAGTGTTGATGTCAAATTTCCGCCGCTGCTGGAGAGCTCCCGTGGGCAACTGCTGGTCGTTTGGGACGCGTTTCAGGCCGCATTGGGAATGGCTATTGCAGCCGCCGCCGACCCTGCAGCCCCGCTGCCGCCCGTGCCGGTCTGGGCCGACGAGTTGCGTCTGGCGCGAGGCTTAAGCGCTGAGCCGGTTGCCAAGGCGGTCAAGCCGACGGTTGACCCCCAAGTGCGCGCCAACGCCAACGCAGTCGTCAAAGAGGCCTTGGGCAAGCTCGAGCAAGAGGTAGCGCAAGGGCACGGTAAAGCCACCACCGGGGCAGCCGCAGCGCTGCGCCACGCTTTGAAAGAGTTTGGCAAGCTGGTGGACGACAAACTGGAGAATCAGGCACACAGCGCACTGGCCGCGGCGGGTGAGCTTGAGGGCTGGCAGCGCTGGCGCGCAGACCAGTTGCGTGAAGAACTCGTGGCCAAGGCCGAAGGTCTCCTGACGAGGCCCCAAGGACAGGCTATAGGTGGGCGCAAGATGCAGGAAAATCTGCGTGCCCTTCGGGAACAGTGGAAGCTGACCGATCAGGGTGGGATGCCAAACCACGCGTTGTGGAAGCGTTTTGACGAGGCTTGCAACGAGGCCCATAAAGTGGTCGAGGCCTGGCTGGAAAAGGCCAAGGCCGAGGCGGCCGAAAACAAGGCCCAGCGGCTCGCGCTGATCGAAGAAGTCAACCAATGGGCAAGCGAAAACCGTACCGCCCGCGATGATGACTGGAAAGGTTTCAATCGCATTCTTCACCAGTTTGGCGAACGCTGGCGCGATGGAGGGCATGTTGGCGAGAAGGTCTTTGCCGAGCTTCAGCCTTTGTGGAAGCAGGCCATCGCCGCCGCCGCTGCGCCCCTAGAAGCGCTACAGGCTGAAAGTCTGGCGCAACGCCATTCCATGATCGAAGAGGCAAAACTTCTCGGCGCGGCTGAAGTATTGCGGGTGGATGCTGTCAAGTCATTGCAGCAGCGCTGGCAGGCTGAGGCGCACCGGGTGCCCATTGACCGCCGTCAGG
>CAIOLZ010000049.1 GCA_903859265.1 uncultured beta proteobacterium | reverse complement strand
GGCAGTCCTGATTCCAACGCATACGGCAGCACCACAGCACCGCCCTACAGCACCAGCATGGTGCCGGATACAGAAATCTGGACGCCCGAGTTCTTCTGGATTCCACGGCAAAACGTGCGCGTTGGCCTGCAGTTCAACCTGTATGCCAAGTACCGGGGCGGCTCATCCTTTTACGACGGTAACGGCGCTGTCCGCAATGCCAGTGACAACAACAACACCTACGTGTACCTGTGGGCGGCATTTTGAACCCCGCGTTCGCTGACATACCAGCCACTTCCAAAAGGGACATCATGAAACGAATTCAAAAGCTTTTGACTGCAGTCTCTGCAGCTCTTGTCGTCGCCGGAATTGCCGCATGTGCCAATCCGAAAGCGAGCCGCAACGTGGACGATCCGGACGTGAAGGGTGCCACATTGGCAGTGCAGGTTTGCTCGGCCTGCCACGGCGTCACCGGTCAGTCGGTGTCTCCGGCATTTCCC
This sequence comes from uncultured beta proteobacterium, assembly GCA_903859265.1. Classification (GTDB taxonomy): domain Bacteria; phylum Pseudomonadota; class Gammaproteobacteria; order Burkholderiales; family Burkholderiaceae_C; genus Allorhodoferax. The sequence continues at coordinate 3,202 of CAIOLZ010000049.1, read as the reverse complement.
AAGCTTGCCGGGCAGCAACACGACTATCTGATGGCACAACTGGCGGACTTCAAAGGCCACGAGCGGGGAGATTCCAGAGGCGTGCAGTACATGTGGGGATTCACCCATCTCAGCGCCAATCAGGTGGAGGAACTTGCCACCTATTTTTCTTCGCAGCCACCGATGCTCGCCGCCACCACGTCCGAGGCCGATCTGGCCCGGGGCAAAGAAATTTTTGAGGCGGGCGTACCCGATAAAGGTGTTGTGCAATGTGCAGCCTGCCACGGCCCCAGCGCAGAGGGCAACGGCGCTTTCCCCAGACTTGCCGGGCAGCATGCTGCTTATGTGCTGGAGCAGATCAAGGTATTTCAGCTTACCGACAAGCGTCCGCGCGGAGCGCCCATGAAGGCCATCACCCACGACCTGTCAGAGAGCGATGCGCTGGCGGTGGCCCATTACGTTGCTTCCATCGGAGCACGCTGACGCCAAAGCGGCAACGATATCGGGAGCCCGTGGCCGCCGCCACGGGTTGCTTCGCGGCGCAGTAACCAGCGCATTCCGGCATAGCAGCTAGCGGCCCACTGCGTGTGGTGCGAGGCGATTTTCAATAACAATAAAAGCCGAGGTTCACCATGATCAACGGCAACACAGAAATCATCGCGCACATCGGCTACCCGACCCATGCCTTCAAGGCGCCCATGATTTACAACCCGTGGTTTAAAAAGTGTGGCGTTAACGTCAAGGTAGTGCCTATGGGCAGCAAGCCAGGGGACTTTCCGGGCTTTTTGAAAGCAGTCTTTCAACTGAGCAATATCCGTGGCGCATTGATCACCATGCCACACAAGATCACCACGGTGGGTTTGCTCGACAGCGTTTCGCCCACCGCAGCCATTGCCGGTGCATGCAACGCGGTGCGCCTGGGGCCCAATGGTGCGTTGCAGGGTGACATGTTTGACGGCGAGGGTTTTGTGCGGGGCTTGCTGCGAAAGGGCTGTGTGCTTCAGGGCGTGCGGGTTCTGGTGGTCGGCTGCGGTGGCGTGGGCTCGGCCATTGCGGCCTCTTTGGCTGCTGCGGGCGTTGCCGAGCTCGGCCTGTTTGATCCGAGGGAAGAATCCCAAAGTGGTCTGGCGCAGCGTTTGCAAAGGCACTACCCCCAACTGGTAGTGAAAACCGGCAGCAACGATCCCGCCGGTTACGCTGTGGTCGTCAATGGCACACCGATGGGCATGGATCCCGGCGATCCGATGCCCATGGACGTGGGCCGCATCGATGCGAGCGCATTCGTTGGCGAGGTGGTCATGAAGTCGGAGATGACGGCTTTTCTGCAAGCCGCGCAAGCCCGGGGTTGCCGCTTTCAGGTGGGCTCAGACATGCTGTTTGAGCAAATTCCTGCGTACCTGGAATTTTTCGGATTGCCTAGCACCACACCGGAAGAATTGCGCGCTTGTGCGACCCTGCAATATTCCTGAGGCGCGGCGTTTTCTGTCAACGCTCAGTGGGGAAAAAGTGCGTCGTACATCACCTTCAGTGACACCGCAAACAGACTGACCTGGACCAGCCGGTAAAACCAGACATCGGCGATGCGTCGTGTGAGATAGGCTCCAAGCACGGTTCCAACCAGCGCGAACGGCACCAGTGCTGCCGCCTTCCACAGGCTGTCAGCCGTGTAGGGCCGCAGGTTCTGGTAGGGCCAGATTTTGGCCGCGTTGATGACTGCGAAGACGATGGTCGCGGTCCCGGCATAGGCCGTTTTCGGCAACTTTTGCGGCAGCATGTAAACCTGAAAAGGCGGTGCCCCGGCATGCGAGATGAAACTGGTAAACCCCGCCACCACGCCCCAGAATCCACCCTTTAAAACGTTCGGTGGCCGCGGCGCCTGATCGTTTTCCTTGCGCAACCACTGGTTCAGGCAAAACCCGATGCCAACACTGCCGATGAGGAATGCCACGGCGGTCTCTGACACCATGGCAGCGGTCAGCCACCCGATAGCCACCCCCGCAATCCCGGCCGGAATCAGTATTTTGAGATTGGCAGCGCTGTAGTCGTGCCGGTACAGCCAAACCCCAACCACGTCTGAAACCACATAAATCGGTAGCAACAGCACCGCGGCCTGCACCGGCGGCATGGACAGCGACAGAAGCGGCACGGCGATCATGCCGATGGCTGGAATACCGCCTTTGGACAGACCAACGAGCACTGCGGCAAAGCCGCCGAGCCAGTCAATCAGTGTCAAATCCATCGTTCAGTGGGAGGCCGGCGTGGTCTGCGGGACACCTTTTTTCGCCTTGATCAAAAAGCTCACCATCTGCCAGACCACAAACACCGCGATCAGGGTCAACAGGGTCCCACTGATTGGCCGTGTCAGGAACGAGGAAAAATCACCCCGGCTGATCAGAAGCTGACGGCGGAAATACTCTTCCAGCATGGGCCCCAGGATGAAGCCCAGCATCAACGGTGCGGCGTCCAGGCCCAGGCGCATGAAGATATATCCCATGCAGCCGAAGCCCGCGGTGATGTACACATCGTCCAGATTGTTGTTGATGCTGAAGGTACCAATGCAGCAGAAAAACAGAATGCAGGGGAACAGAACGCTGAATGGAATCTTGAACACCGAGAGCCAGTAACGCACCAGCGGCACGTTCAAAATGACCAGGAAGCAGTTGCCAATCCACATGCTGGCTACCAGCCCCCAGAACAGGTCCGGGTGGCTGCCGATCATGTTGGGTCCCGGCTGCACGCCCTTGACAATAAAGGCCGCCATCATCAGCGCCATCACAGCGTTTTCAGGAATACCAATGGCCATGAGCGGAATAAAGCTGGTGCGTGCAGCGGCCTCGTCCGCTGCCGCCTGACCGGCGACACCCTCGATGGCACCGTGTCCGATTTCGTCACTGTATTTGCTGAACTTTTTGTCCGCCGCATAGGCCGCAAACTGGGCAATCACCGGGCCACCGCCGGGCAACAGACCCAGCACAGAACCGATGGCACTGCCGCGCAAGGCGCTAGGAATAATGCGTTTGAACTCAGCCCACGTGGGCATGAGGTCGATCTTGCCATTGAAGGGCGTGTGTTCACCGCCGCTGTCGAGGTTCTTGACGATTTCGGCGATGCCAAAGCAGCCCAGCGCCACGCTGATCAGGCCAATGCCGTCGGCCAGAAAGGGCAAGTCCAGGGTGAAGCGTGCCACGCCGCTGTTAACGTCGGTGCCCACCGAGCCCAGCAG
>CAIOLZ010000048.1 GCA_903859265.1 uncultured beta proteobacterium | reverse complement strand
CGTAAAGGAAATTCAAACCATGTCCAATAACAATTCCGGCCTGTCTCACGAAAAGATTGAGACCAGCAACTTTTTGATGATCGTGCTGATTTTGATCGTGCTGCTTGCAGGTGGCATGGTGGAAATCGTGCCACTGTTTTTCCAGAAATCCACCACCGAGCCTTTGCAGGGCATCCAGCCCTACACCGCTTTGCAACTTGCCGGACGCGATGTTTTTACGCGAGAGGGCTGCTACAACTGCCATTCGCAAATGATCCGTCCCTTCCGTGCCGAGACGCTGCGTTATGGCCATTACTCGGTTGCCGGCGAGTCGGTATATGACCACCCGTTCCAGTGGGGTAGCAAGCGCACCGGGCCTGATCTGGCGCGGGTCGGCGCCAAGTACAGCGACGAATGGCATCGCATCCATCTGACCAACCCGCGCGATGTGGTGCCGGAGTCGAACATGCCTGCCTACCCCTGGCTTGGAGAAAACAAAGTGGATGAAACCACGATTGCTTCGCACATGACGGCCTTGCGCAGGGTTGGCGTGCCCTACACCGACGCGCAAATTGCCGGCGCCGCAGAGGAAGTCAAGGGTAAAACCGAGCTGGAAGCGACGATTGCCTACCTGCAGGTGCTAGGCCTGGCTCTGAAATAAGCGCTCGAAAAGCTACGGAGAAACACCATGGATATTGACATCAACATCTTGCGTTCCATTGCCACCCTGCTCAGCTTTGCTACCTTTATCGGCATCATGGTCTGGGCCTATTCGAAGCGTCGCAGTAGCGACTTTTCGGAAGCTGCCAACCTGCCGTTTGAGCAGGATTGAGCGGCCCCGCTACAGCGAACAAGGAAACATCATGAGTGACTTTACAAGCAGTTTCTGGTCGATGTACGTCGCCGGAATTACCATTTTTTCTCTTTCGGCTTGCCTTCTGCTGCTGTGGTTCAGCGGCAAAGCGCGGGCCATGACGGCCAACGACAACACCACCGGTCACGTCTGGGACGGCGACTTGCGCGAAATGAACAATCCACTGCCGCGCTGGTGGGTAGGCCTGTTCATCATCACGGTTCTGTTCGGAGCCGTGTATCTCTATCTCTACCCTGGTCTGGGCAGCTATGCCGGTAAAACCGGCTGGACGTCCAAAGGACAACTCGATGCCGAAGTGGCCAAGGGCAATGCGGAGGTGGCGCCTTTGTATGCCAAGTTTGCGAACATGGGGTTTGAAGATGTCGCCAAAGACCCGCAAGCACACGCCATCGGCGAGCGCTTATTTATGAATAACTGTTCGCAATGCCATGGCTCCGACGCGCGTGGTGGCAAGGGGTTTCCCAACCTCACAGACAACGACTGGTTATACGGCGGGAAACCTGAAAACATCATTGAATCAATTACCAAAGGCCGCATAGGGCAGATGCCGGTAATGGCAGCAGCGGTGGGATCATCGGATGATGTGAAAAACGTGGCCAACTATGTATTGAGCCTTTCAGGCAGCCCGCACGACTCGGTGCGCGCCAACCTGGGTAAACCCAAGTTTGCCGTCTGCTCCGCGTGTCACGGAGCCGATGGCAAAGGCAATCAAACGATTGGCGCGCCCAACCTCACAGACAACATTTGGCTGCACGGGTACGGTGAAGCTGCCATCATCAACATGGTGAACAACGGCAAGGTCAATCAGATGCCAGCCCAGGGTGCCAAGTTCAGTGAAGCACAAATCCGGGTGCTGGCGGCTTATGTCTGGAGCCTGTCAAACCTTGGCGCTGCTAAATAAAAAAGTTATTCCGATCGCGGTGTCGGCGGACAAGGGCCCCATTGGGCCCCCCGCCGGTGCCGACGCGGAAATGATTTCGCTTTACGAGTCGCACAAGAAGATTTACCCGCGCAGTGTCTCAGGCCTTTTTTCGAAATGGCGCTGGGGCATGGTCTTTTTGACCCAACTCGTTTTTTACGGCGTGCCCTGGCTAGAGTGGGGCCAGCGCCAGGCGGTGCTGTTCGATTTGGGCGCGCGGCGATTTTACATTTTCAATCTCGTTCTGTATCCGCAGGACTTTATTTATCTCACCGGCTTGCTGGTGATCTCCGCGTTTTCGCTTTTCCTTTTTACGGCGGTAGCCGGGCGCTTGTGGTGCGGCTATACCTGCCCGCAAACGGTCTATACCGAGATTTTTTTGTGGCTTGAAAAGCTCGCCGAGGGCGATCGCTCGGCACGCATGCGACGCGATGCCGGGCCACTGACGTTTGACCGCTTCTGGCGCAAATCGGCCAAGCACGGCATGTGGCTGGCAGTGGCACTTTGGACCGGGTACACCTTTGTCGGCTATTTCACGCCTATCCATACGCTGGGGCATGAGATAGCCGCCCTGAATATGGGGTCGTGGGAAATATTCTGGACCCTGTTCTACGGCTTTGCGACCTATGGCAACGCCGGCTTTATGCGGGAGCAGGTCTGCAAGCATATGTGCCCTTATGCACGCTTTCAAAGCGCGATGTTTGACCGCGACACGCTGATCGTGACCTATGACGAAAAGCGCGGTGAGCCGCGTGGTGCGCGATCCAGACAATCTGATCCTCTGGCGCTCAATTTGGGTGCTTGCGTTGATTGCAGCCTTTGCGTGCAAGTGTGTCCGACGGGTATTGATATCCGCAAGGGACTGCAATATGAATGCATTGGTTGCGGCGCCTGCGCGGATGTGTGTGACACGGTCATGGACAAGCTCGGCTATGCGCGCGGGCTGATCAAGTATTCGACCGAAAACGCGATCGACAAACAATGGACCCAAAGCCAGACGCTGCGCCACATATTTCGCCCGCGGGTCTTGATCTATACCGCCATTCTTGGCTCCGTGGTGATTGCCATGGCGGTAAGCCTGGCGCTTCGTTCGCCGTTCAAAGTGGACGTGGAGCGTGACCGTGGTTCCCTGGCGCGTATCGTTGACGGTGGCAAACTGGAGAATGTGTACCGGCTGCAAATCATGAATGCCACGGAGGCGACGCAAACCCTGCACATCTCGGTGTCAGGATTGCCGTCGATTCTGCTGGCTTCCGACCCGGACGTGGTGGTGGAATCGACCCAGTCACGCTGGGTTCCGGTACGTGTGCAGGTGCCGTATGAGGGCGCAGAGCCGGGCTCTTACAAAATTGAATTTTCGGTAAGTGCGAATGGCTTGGCCCCGGAAGTATCCGAGAAGTCTGTTTTTATTGTTCCCCGATAAGGAAAAGTTATGTCTGCCAATACATCTGAATCCGCGGTTGCTGCCGCCCCCTGGTGGAAATTCGGCTACGTCTGGATGGTAGTCCTGGGTCCGTCGGTGGTCGTAGTCGCCAGCTTCATAACGCTTTATCTGGCAGTTACCCGACCCGACCCTGTGACGGACGAAAACTACTACCAGAAGGGAATGGCACTGAACAAAACGATGGGTGCGAACGCAAACAATATGGCCCCGGCCGAGCAGGGCCGCAACCACGCAGCCACCGGCGTTCCCAGGCCTGCTGGTACGCCCTGATTGGGAGTGCCACATGCCATTGACGCGACTGATGTCTATCCTCTGGCCAGCATTTCTGATGGCGGGTGTGATGGAAATGCTGGTGTTCAGTCTGGCCGATCCGCAAGATTTTTACTGGTTTGGCCAGCATGTCGATCTGTCGCGGCAGGCCGTTTACACATTTTCCTTTTTTGTGTTCTGGCTGGTCACCAGCATCAGCGGTGCTTTGACTCTGCTTTTGTCGTTGCCGCCCTATGAGGTCAACCAGGTCGCAGCACCACCCATCACGCCCGCCGATGAGTCAGCCTAGTTGCAGACTTGCGGGTTGACGATGTCTTTGAGCGCATCGGTGCGTAGTATGCGCACGTGGCGCTGCTTGACTTCGACGATGCCGTCTTCCGCAAACTTGGAGAAGGTGCGGCTCACGGTTTCCAGTTTCAAGCCCAGATAGCTGCCGATTTCTTCACGCGTCATTCGCAGCACAAGTTCAGACTGCGAGAAGCCACGCGCATGCAGGCGCTGAACCAAATTAAGCAAAAATGCTGCCAGACGCTCCTCTGCGCGCATGCTTCCCAACAGCAACATCACACCGTTTTCGCGGACGATTTCACGGCTCATGATTTTGTGCATATGGCGCTGCAACGAGTTCACTTCGCGGGACAACTCTTCAATGCGGTCAAACGGCATCACGCACACCTCGGCGTCTTCGAGTGCGACCGCATCACAGGTGTGCTGGTCGTTGACGATGCCGTCAAGACCCACGATTTCGCCGGCCATTTGAAAGCCGGTTACCTGGTCGCGCCCATCCTCGGAGGCCACGCAGGTTTTGAAAAACCCGGTGCGAATGGCGTACAGGCTGGTGAACTTTTCGCCATTGCGAAAGAGAGTGGCGCCACGTTTGATTTTTCGCCGGCTGGCAACCACGTCATCGATGCGGTCGATTTCGGTCTGGCTTAGACCAAGCGGCATGCACAGCTCGCGCAAATTGCAGTTGGAGCAAGCGACCTTGATCGCATTGGGATGCAACCCCGTTCCCGCATTGATGGGTTGGATTGCGATGGGCGGGTGAGAGATGCCCGTCAAGGTGTCGTTTGAGTGGTTCAAGATGTGTTCCCCTGATGCAGGTCAATTATGGTCTTTCCCGCCTTAACAATGCTTGATTTACATCAAACATTTTCTTTGGCGTTTACGCGACATTTGGCGTGACCGATATGGAGACACCATGAACCAATCCAAAGTTGCTGCCAACAGTGCGGTAGTGAGTGACGACCTTTTGCGCCGCTACGATGTGAGCGGCCCGCGCTACACCTCTTATCCGACCGCGGACCGCTTTGTAGAAGCGTTTCGCGCCGACGACTATGCGCAGGCGTTAAGGTTGCGCAGGGGCGGGACTGCGGCAATGGCACTTCCCCTGTCTCTGTATGTGCATATTCCGTTTTGTGAGTCGCTGTGCTACTACTGCGCGTGCAACAAGATCATCACCAAGCACCATGAAAAATCCGCGGAATATTTGCGTTATTTGAGCCGTGAAGTGGATTTGCATGTCGCGCAAATCGGGCAAGGCCAGTCGGTTAGCCAGTTGCATCTGGGTGGCGGCAGTCCGACATTTCTGACAGACGACGAGTTGGCTGAACTCATGGCCATGTTGCAACGCAACTTCCGCTTTGCGCCCGGTGGTGAGTATTCGATCGAGATTGACCCCCGCACGGTGGATGCCAAGCGTCTCGATACGCTGGCCACCCTTGGCTTCAACCGCTTGAGTTTCGGCGTCCAGGACTTCGATCCCGCTGTGCAAAAGGCCGTGCACCGGGTGCAGCCAGTGGAGCAGGTTTTTGAGCTCGTGGCGGCGGCGCGCGCCCGGGGCTTCGAGTCCATCAACGTGGACCTGATCTACGGCTTGCCGCAGCAAAGCCCGGAATCGTTTGACCGTACGCTGGCGCAGGTAGTGGCATTGCGGCCCGACCGGATTGCCCTGTATGCCTATGCACACTTGCCCGAGCGCTTCAAGCCGCAGCGCCGCATCATCACGCTGGAATTGCCCAGCGGCGGAGCCAAAATTTCCATGTTGTCGCAATCCTTGCGGGCGTTCGCCCAAGCCAGTTATGTTTATGTCGGGATGGACCACTTTGCGCTGCCCGATGATTCTTTGGCGGTGGCCAAGAGGCAGGGGCGCTTGCATCGCAATTTTCAGGGTTACAGCACCCAACCCGACTGCGATTTGATCGCGCTCGGTGTTTCCAGCATCGGGCGCATCGGAGCGACCTACAGCCAGAATGCCAAGACGCTGGACGAGTATTACGACGCGCTCGACCATGGCCGTTTTCCCGTCGTGCGGGGCCTGGCGCTGTCGCGCGATGACCTGGTGCGCCGCGCCGTTGTCATGGCCTTGATGTGCCAGGGGGAGCTGCAGTTCGAGTCGATTGACTTGTCCTATCTGATCGACTTCAGAACCTACTTTGCCGCGGAACTTCAATCGCTTGTGGCATTGCAGGAGCAAGGTCTGGTCGAGCTATCGACTTCCGGTATTGAGGTCACGGCCAGAGGCTGGTTTTTCGTGCGTGCGGTCGCGATGGTGTTTGACCGTTATTTACAAGCCGACCAAACCCGGGCCCGCTTTTCCAAGATCATTTAGCATCCCCGGATGCACCTTTCTTTGGCGCTCACAGCGCTGTTAATGGGATTGGCAGGGGGGCCTCATTGCGTGGCGATGTGCGGTGCTGCCTGTGCGGGTTTAGGACAGGCAGCGGGTTCTCACAGGCACACCGCAATCGCCGTTTTTCAAATCGGCCGTTTGATCGGCTACGCGCTGTTGGGTGCCTTTGCCGCGGCGTCGATGCAAGGCCTGGGCTGGCTGACGATCCAGTCGGCAGCGCTGCGTCCGCTTTGGACCATGTTTCATGTGGCCGGTGTGTTGCTCGGGCTGGTGCTTGTCTGGCAGGCCAGGCAACCGCTTTGGTTCGCACGTGCTGGCCGCTCGATCTGGAACAGGGCCAGGCAAGCCGGGGGCGCGGCCCTGCGTGCGCCCTGGGTTACATCGGTGGGCGCTCCGCTGCTGCTGGGCTCGGTCTGGGCCCTTTTGCCCTGCGGCCTGCTGTATTCCGCCGTGCTGGTGGCGGCCATGGCCGGTGGCGTGCTCGAGGGTGCCACCGCCATGGCGCTGTTCTCTATCGGTACCAGCTTGAGCATGACCTTGGCCCCAATGCTCTGGTTCCGTATGCAGGGCTCGGTCATGGGTCAGGGCGCCCTGACCGCGCGCGCCAGAACGGGGGAATGGGGCGTACGCCTGGCCGGTGTGGCTTTGGCCGGCTGCTCAGGATGGGCGCTGTGGATGGGATTGGTGCACAACGCCGCGCCCTGGTGCGTTAATCCGTAGCGCCTAATCGACAGTTTGACTTTGCAAATAAAAAGTTTTTAGTTACCATTATTTACAATTAAAAACTGCCCAACCAAGTCAAAGGGGATGCGTGTGAAAGCTGACATCGCTCAAATTCGCGTGGTCGTATTGGCTACCACTTTAGGTCTTGGAATTCTGTCGGGGGCTTATGCAGGCCCTTTTCCATCGGGGCAGCCTTTCGATTTGACGGTAGGGGTGGGCAGTACCTATAACGCGAGTACGGACACCCTGTCCGGAGGGCTAGTGTCGAACATTTTTGGCGCAGCGACGCTGCAGGACCTGAAAAATCAGGTGACGGATGCAGGACTGTCCCAGATCAATGCCAGCTACACGCCCACCAGTGCTGCAACGATTCTCGCCGGTTACCGAGGTCTGCCCATTGTGATAAGTGCGGGCGCAGGTTCCACAGCCGTGAGCCTGGTAATACCTGCAATCGGGCTGAATAAAACATTCTCAACCGAATCCAACCGCGATGGCAATGTGACAGATATGTTCAATTATCTGAAGTCCAGCGGTGGCGATATCCTGAACCAACTTCAGCAAAAATTGGCACAGTACTCACCAATCGATCCGATCGCCGGCAACCCGTCGTCGATGCAAAGCCGCATGGTGTCCGACGATTTTGATCGCAGCTTCACCAGTTTCGCCAGCAACATTAAGGCGGCAGATGGCTCCAGTGGCAATACCAATAACCTGATTGGTGTTGGTTTGTCGCTGGCCTCTATGGACGTTGGGGGGATCAACACGCAAACCACTACGTTGCCGCTTTCCTACACGGTGCGCGACGATTTGGATCCACGCAAGCAGTTCTCTTTTTATGCGCCGATCTCCTCGAGCAGCACCGGAAGCGCCAAAACGTACGGTGTCAACTTTGGAGCAGCCTACCGGTTTCCCGTGAACGACGAATGGTCGCTCTCGCCTGCGCTCGGATACGGTATCAGCGGCAGTGAAGATCTCGGCTCCGGCGCCAGCATGCTGGCGGCGTCTTTGACCAGTCAGTACACAATCAGGCTGGATAGTTTTGACCTTGCGATCGGCAACATGGTGGGTGTTTACCAGTCAACCCAGTTGAATGTCGGCAGCTATTCGGTGGACCCGCACATCAATAACACCGTCTATCGCAATGGCATTTTGGCCTCGTTCCCGACTAACGTGATGGGGCAGAAGATGGCAATTGAGGCGTCCTACATCCTGACCAACTTCACCGGTACGACGCTGTACTCCAACAACTATCAGGAAATTGGGTTAACACTCGGTACCAACAAGAGCGCCAATTCGGCGCGCAGTTTTGTTCGTGCCGGGATCACCTATTTGACTGGTGACAACGGCATTACGGGTTACAAGATTAATTTCGGATATTGGTTCTAGTTCCGGGTCTGTGTGAGCAGCCATGCAAGCAGGGTTGCCCTCAGTCCATTGGCCTGCGGGTGCAACGGTGGCCCGCAATTTCGGATGGATGTTGCTCGTCAGCAGCTTGTTTGTTTGTGGCAGCGCCCAAGGCATCAGCGGCAATGATCAGGTGAGTCTGGCAGGCGCCAGCCAGTTCGACCAATTGGCCACTGCCCTCGAAAAGCAGGCTGCCTCCGAACCGATGAAAGTGGCTGACTGGCACGCGCTGTGCTACAGCTACTACCGACTCAAGCGCTACGACAAAATTTTTTCTTGTCTGGATCAACTGGACAAATCCCTGGTCTCACGCAACAAAAGCACGCGTCTCTTCGGTCTTGATGATGCGACGCCGTCGAGTCTGCTCATGCGCGCAGAGACCGACATTGAAATTGGCCAATATTCTGTGGCAATTGCACAGGCCCAGCGCGTCATCGATTGGTACACAAAAGATGGCGGTACCGAAAAAGATGTCTTCGCACAGGCACTCGCAGTTCAGGCACTGGCTTATAAAAACCTGGGTCAAAAAGACATGGCCGAACAGGCGGCGGCCAAGCTGGACGCATTGGACGTCAATGCCTATACCGACCTCGCTATCGGCGCCAAGTCACTGGCTGTGGCAAGGGTCAGCATGTCTTTGGGCCACTGGCAAAAAGCGCTCGACGCTTTGGCGTCTGACAAAACACTGGCTTTGCGCAGCTTCATTGACAACGTGATGACAGGAGCTTACCTGCGCGGCTTGAACAATTGGGTCTGGCTGGAATTGCCCCGTGGTTACATGCAGACCAAGGCCCAATTTGAGCTCGGTGATACTGAGCGCGCCAGGGCCGGTTATGACGCATTGCTAAACGTCCCACAGCTTGCCGCCAATGGAGAAATTTACTGGATGGTGCTGTCGGATCGCGCGCTCATCGCAAGCAAAGATGGAGACGATGCAAAAGCCATCGAGCTCTATCGCAAAGCACTTGAAGTGATCGAACGCCAGCGCGCTTCCATCAATACCGAGGCCAACAAAATTGGTTTTATTGGGGATAAGCAGGACGTTTACGCACGGCTGGTGGCCTTGCTGTTCAAGACATCAAGACTGGGGGAAGCGTTTGAGACGATAGAGCGTGCGAAATCACGGGCTCTGGTTGATTTGCTGGCCAGCAAGTCCAATTTCAGTGCGCCCCGCGTGGCACGCGATGGCAAGCTTAATATTGTTGAGATGCTAGGGGAGCAAAGCCACTATGAAGCCGCATTGGGTCAGCAATCTGAGGCGGTGTTGCGCAGTTTTGGCAAAGCGGTTGCTGCGGGTTCGGTCTCCAACCAGCTGGCTTTGCCGGGAGAACTTCGCAGCCTGGTCAGCGTCGATGCTTTGACCGAGACCGAGACGCGCGCTCTGCTGACGCCCGATGAAGCATTGTTGAGCTACTTTTCGCATGGCGGCAACATGTTCGCGATGGTAATTACCAAGGACAGTACTTTTGGCGCTCCGATCAAGGCTGAAGGGCTCGAAAACGACGTGCGCCGTATCCGCGCCAGCGTACAGAAGAGGCTGCCGGTTGAAGACCAGCTCAAGCAGCTTTACAGCCGATTGATAGCGCCGGTGGAGTCGCATCTGAACCAGAAAAAACTGACCATCGTGGCCCATGGCGCATTGCATTATTTGCCGTTTGCTGCGCTGCTGGACGGGCAAAAGTATTTGGGTGAAAAGTTTGACCTGCGGATGCTGCCCAGTGCCAGCGTGCTGAAATATTTGCGCCCTCCGCGGACCAATGAATTCAAAACAGTGTTGATTATGGGCAACCCGGATTTGGGCAACCCGGTCATGGACTTGCCTGGCGCTCAGGCCGAGGCGCAAAGTCTGGCTAAAGAAATGACAGATGTGCGCCTGTTGCTGCGAGGCGAAGCTTCGCGCAACGCCTTTATGGAACTTGCACCCCAATCGCAACTGGTGCATGTAGCGTCGCACGGAGAATTCGATGCGTCCAATGCGCTGTCCTCGGGCTTGCTGTTGGCGCCTGACGGCAAGACGCCCGGTAGATTGACCGTGGCCGACGTTTATCAGCTCGAATTGGACGCGGAAATGGTGACCCTGTCGGCTTGTGAAACGGCGCTTGGCCGGATTGCCAGTGGAGACGATGTAGTCGGCTTTACGCGTGGCTTTTTGTACGCCGGAACCAGTTCCGTTTTGGCCTCGCTGTGGCAGGTGGATGACGATTCCACAACCTATCTGATGACCCATTTTTACCAACACCTGCGCGATATGCCGCGTGGTGAAGCATTGCGCGTCGCCCAGGCCGATACGCGCGCCAAATACCCGCACCCGTACTTCTGGGCTCCCTTCTACTTGACCGGTGCATACTAGCGGGATTCTGTAACTCTCGATTCTTCTTGTCCGCCCACTGATGCCATGAAGTACCAAAAATTTATTGGCATATTGCTCGCCTTTGTGTTTTCGCTTCTGTGTGTCGGCGCATGGGCGCAAAGTGGTCAGCGCTTTGGGTCGGTTTACAAAATCACCGGGTTGGTGGTGGTCACGGATGGCACCGGCAAAGAGGTGCGCGAGTTGAAGCAGGGTGACGCCGTTTTTGTGGGCGAGCGGCTGAGGGCCGCTTCAACCGGGGAGGCGGTTATCAGGACCGACGACGCCGGCATCATTGCCGTTCGGCCCAACGCGGCATTTGTCATGGAACAGTTCACTGCCAATGGAAACGCCGACGACGCTTTAACGCTGCGGATTCTGACCGGCGCTTTGCGAATGATCACGGGCTGGACCGGTTATTACAACAAGCAAAGCCACCGCATCGTCACGCCGTCGGCAACAGTGGGAATTCGCGGCACCGACCATGAACCCTATGTACTATCCCCAGAGTTATCGGTTGAACTGCAAATGCCAGAGGGCACTTACAACAAGGTCAATTCGGGAGCAACCGTGCTCCGTGCCAACGGCGTGGAACTGGACGTGGATGCCGGTCGCGTGGGATTCGCGCCTGCAGCGCAAGAATCCCGTCAGCGCTCGCTCATGACCGTGCTGATGCCCACGTTGCTGGAAAGGGTGCCGGGCTTTTTTGTTGCCGGGGCTTTTGACAACGAACTGGAAACCCTTGCAACCGAGGATATGGCCTCCGCAAAAAGGGCCGGAAAACTGGATGGCAAGGTGCTCGCGGAACCCACGCCTGCTTCCGGGGACGCTGCATCGTCCATCACCATGAACAAGCCTGTTGAAACTGGTGCCTGCAAGCCGCATGCGATCGCCACGCAATGGCTGCAGGAACTTGACGATGCGGTGGTTAACAAGGACGGCCAAACCTTTCTGGACAAATTTGACGGCAACGCCGATGTCGTCGCCAGGGTGCGCGATGGCTCTGGAAAAATTGTCGAACTGACGTTCACCCGCGATGAAATGGTCAAGAGCACTTTTGCTGCTTTTGCCCAACTCAGCAACTTTGCTTCCCGACGTCCGGTGGTTAAAGCATCGCTGAGCGTGCCAGCGCGTCTTGCGCAGTGCGATCGGATCGATGTCGAATCCATCGTTATCGAAAGTGGCAACCGCAATGGCACCAGTTACCGAACAGAAACACTGGAGACCTACCAACTCGTCAAGCGTTCCGGCGTCTGGGTGGCAATACATGCGACCACGTCAACGCGTTAGCAGATGGTGAATCTGAATATGCATAAGGTCAGTGTCGCCCCGATGATGGATTGGACCGACCGGCATTGCCGCTACTTCCACCGTTTGTTGTCGCGCCATGCCTTGCTCTACACCGAGATGGTGACCACCGGGGCGTTGTTGCACGGTGACGTGCCACGCCATCTGCGCTTCAACGACGAAGAGCATCCGGTTGCGCTGCAACTTGGGGGCAGCGAGCCGGCCGAATTGGCGGCTTGCGCGAGGCTGGGCGAGCAATGGGGCTATGACGAGATCAATATCAACTGCGGCTGTCCCTCAGAGCGGGTTCAGCGTGGCGCCTTTGGTGCGTGCCTGATGGCCGAGGCATCCCTGGTGGCAGATTGTGTGAAGGCCATGGTGGACGCTGTGGCTGTTCCGGTGACGGTGAAGCACCGCATCGGCATTGACAAGGTCGAGAGCTACGAGTTCGTGCGGGATTTTGTCGGCACGGTGGCGCTGGCGGGCTGCAATACTTTTATCGTGCATGCGCGCAATGCCTGGCTCCAGGGCCTGAGTCCCAAGGAAAACCGTGAAGTGCCTCCCCTGCGCTATGCGCTGGTGTACCGGCTCAAAAAAGATTTTCCGCATCTGAAGATTTCAATCAACGGCGGCATCAGCACGACTGCGCAAGTGCTTGATCATTTGGAGCATGTTGACGGTGTGATGCTGGGGCGCGAGGCCTATCACAACCCGTGGTGGCTGAGTACATGGGACCAAGCGTTCTTTGAGGCAGCGTCCAATACCCAAACCCGCGAGTCGGTCGAAGAGGCGATGGTGGACTATATGGAACGCGAAGCTTTGCAGCATGGCACGCCCTGGTATGGCATCGCGCGGCACATGCTGGGTTTGCGCCACGGGCTGGCGGGATCGCGCAAGTGGCGCCAGGTCTGGAGTGACCACCGCCTGAAGGTCTTGCCAGCGCGGGAAGTGATGGCCTTGGCTCGGCAGTCCGTGCCGGAAATGGCCACTGCATGAACCCCAGTGCGCCACTACCGCCAGGCGTCAATGGAGCGCTGGAGCTTGTGCCGACTGCTGCCGGCAGCGTGGCTTTTTATGCTGCCCACCCGGACGCAACCAATGGGCCGGATTCGCGCAACAACCCCGCGCCGGCGCCTGTGCTTTTCGTCCACAGCATCAACGCTGCGGGCAGCGCCGCTGAAATCGCGCCTTTGTTCGACCACTACCGGCGCTCCCGCAGTGTGTATGCGCTGGATTTGCCTGGGTTCGGCCTTTCCGAGCGTTCTGACCGGAAGTATTTGCCCAGGCTGATGACAGACGCCATTCTTGCGTGCCTGGAGCGCATCAGCGCGCGCCACGGCGGCGTGGCGGTGCATCTGGTGGCGCTGTCTTTGTCCAGTGAATTTGCGGCCCGCGCCCAGTTGGAGCATCCGCACTTGGTTCGCACACTGGCGCTGATCAGTCCGACCGGGTTTAGCGGCAAACCCCGGCGCTACGGACCTCCCGGCGCCACCCTCGGCCAGCCCTGGTTGTACGCCCTGCTGGGAAACCCGATATGGCGCGACGCCGTGTTCCGGGGGCTGACGCGACCCTCGGTAATCCGGTATTTTCTGCAGCGCACATGGGGTTCCAAAAAGATCGATGAGGCCCTGTGGCGCTACGACACGCTCACCACCCGGCAAAACGGCGCCCTGTATGCGCCCCTGTTCTTTTTGTCGGCGTTTCTCTTCAGCCGCGACATCAATGCCTTGTACGAGGCCCTGCAATGTCCGGTCTGGGTGTCCATGGCCACGCGGGGTGACTTCACAAACTACGAGGGCCGCTACACCGTAGAGGGTCGCGGCAACTGGCAGTTCCATTGTGTGGACGGTGGGGCGCTACCGTTCTTTGAGGACCTTGACGGCTTTGTGGCCAGGCTCGATCCGTTTCTGGCTTCTTCATGACATTGCAGTCCAGTGCAAATCCGCTGCGAGCAACGCAATCCCGCGCCCGATTGGCGCAAGGTCTGATTTGGTTGATTCCCCTTTTTTGGACCGTCAATAGCGTGATCGCACGCAAGGCTCCCTCTGTGATTACCCCAAACCTCCTTGCTCTGGGGCGCTGGGCATTGGCGGGTTTGGTGCTGGCTTTCATGGCCCGGTCCGAGCTGTGGCGCCAGCGCAGCCTGCTGCGTTTGCAATGGCGGCGCTATGTGTTGCTGGGAGCATGCGGCATGTGGATTTGTGGCGCCTGGGTGTATCAGGCTGGTCGCAGCACCGTGATGATGAATATCTCGCTGATCTATGCCGCCGCACCGGTCCTGATCGCCATTGGCTCAGTCCTATGGATGGGGGAGCACTTTTCTCGCCGGCAAATG
>CAIOLZ010000047.1 GCA_903859265.1 uncultured beta proteobacterium | reverse complement strand
GCAAGTTCCAATTCCAGAGTTTTCATCGTGGATGAGGTCGCTCCCTGATTGCGTGAGCGCAGGTAATCCATAGACGCCGTCGGGCCATCGACTCTGGCGCTTTTTGCGTGCTCAACCGGGTCGTGTAAATTCGCACGCCACTGCACAGGAGGTTGGTTGCGATGGCCCGGATTGAGCGAATTCTTATCACCCACCACCAGCTGAAGCTGGATCCACCATTCCCGGCGTCCTGGGACACCAGGCCGCGCACGCAGTTTCCGGCCACGCTGGTGCGCGTCTATGACGAAGACGGCAATATGGGCGTTGGTTCCGGCGACGCCATGCTGGGCTTCTCGCAATACCAGCACCTCTTCATTGGCCAGGAGGCGCTGGAGCTGGATCGGCACCATGCGGTGTTGATGAATATCGACTTTCACGGCGGGCGTCCCTGGCCGCTCGACGTCGCGCTGTGGGATCTCGCCGGCAAGACCCAAGGTCAGGCCGTCTGGAAAATGCTGGGTGGCAAGGCGCCGCGTTTGCGTGCCTACCAGTCGAGTGGGGTACACCGCACCGTCGATGACATGGTGTATGTTGCCATGCGGTGTCTGGCGGCGGGCTTTCCGGCGCTCAAGGTGCGCTTCGGACGTCCCCAACTTGCCGAGGATTTGGCAGTGCTGCATGCGATTCGGGAAGCGGTAGGTGACCGTCTGGAACTGATGGTGGACTGCAACCAGGGCTGGCGCATGCCCTGGGACACCGTCCCTGCCTGGGGCCTGGAACACGCGCTGCATGTTGCCCGTGAACTCGAAAAGCTGCAGGTGTTCTGGATGGAAGAACCCCTGCACCGGGGCGACTATGAGGGCATGCGCGCACTGCGAAACCGGGTGGGCGTGCGTCTGGCGGGTGCGGAGCTCACGCGCGAACCCTATGAATGGCGCGAATTGCTGGACCGTGACTGTCTGGACGTTTTTCAACCCGACGCCGTTCTGACCGGCGGCATCACCGGACTGGCCCGGTTCGCACAACAAGTGGCGCAAAGGGGTCGTCTGTTCAGTTCCCATACCTGGGGCAATGGCCTGGGGATCATGGCCAACCTGCAACTGGTCGCCGGCACGGCCGGTGATACCTATGTCGAGTGGCCGCTGGATGCGCCAGAGTGGACGCCCGAGCGCCGTGACTACTTGTTGAAATCGCCGCTGACCCTGGACGATCAGGGCTGGTTTACGCTGCCCGAGACGCCCGGGCTTGGCGTGGAACTCGACGAGGTGGCGCTGGAGCGCACGCTGAGCGAGTCAGCCAGTTTCCATTAAGCCGGTCATGACCATGAATACACGTTTGACATTGCAGGAAGTGCATGATCTGGCCCGCCTTGCGTTGCTTGCCAGCGGTGCCAATGACCGGCATGGCGCGGTGGTTGCACAGTCGATTGCCGAGGCGGAGGCGCAGGGCATACTCAATGTGGGGCTGGCCTACCTGCCGACCTATTGCGCGCATCTTCGCTGCGGCAAGGTCGATGGCCACGCAACCAGCCGCCACGAAATTGCTGCACCGTCAATTCTGCAGGTAGATGCGGCCCATGGATTTGCGCATACCGCTTTTCTGTCGGCCTTGCCGGACTTTGTCGCCATGGTCCGCAGCCACGGCATTGCGCTTTTGACGATCCGTCGCTCCTACTCGGCTGGAGTACTGGGCTGGTTCATCCACCGCTTGCTGGAACATGAACTTGTCAGTCTGGGATTTGCCAACGCGACGGCAATGATGGCGCCGGTTGGAGGATCCAAACCCGTCTTTGGCACCAACCCCTGGGCTTTTGGTGTTCCACAAGCAGGTGCTGATGCCATCGTGGCCGACATGTCGAGCACAGCAACGGCGCGGGTCAACGTGATTGCTGCTGCGAGTTCCGGTGGTCCCATTCCCGCGGGCTGGGCGATCGACCAATCTGGCAATCCCACGACCGATCCGCAGGCGGCACTCGCAGGCACCATGGCGCCCGCAGCCGGCTACAAGGGCTACGCGCTGGCGCTGCTGGTCGATGTATTGACGGCCGGTCTGGGAGGCGCCAACCTGTCTTTTCAAGCCAGCTCACTGCTGGACGACACGGGCGGCCCGCCCGGTGTTGGTCAAACTTTTATCGCCATCGATCCGGCACGGTGTGCGCCAGGATTTGCACAAAGGATCGCTCTTTTGGCCCGGGCCATTGCCGACCAGGAGGGGGCGCGCTTGCCTGGGGCAGGGCGTGCCAGCCATACACGGCGGGCGCAGGTCCACGGGGTGGAGGTGCCCGAAGATTTGCTGATCGGGTTGCGCAATTTGACGCGTGTCGGGTGATGGGTCCGAACACGCTCATACAGGTGCTGCAGGACGAGCGACTTCTGTCCGGGGAGTCGGCCAGCAGTGCGACATTGAAACTACTCACCGGTGGTTTCTGGAACAAGGTGTACCGCCTTCGCACCGTTGACAAGTTGGGCCTGGACTGGGTGGTCAAGCAGTTCGTTCAAGTGCCTGTCAATCCGATGTTTCCCATTTTGCCGGAGGCAGAATATGCGGCCTTGCAGTTCCTGCAAGGCAGAGCATGTGCGCCGAACCCGGTTGCGTTCATCTCAGACAGCCCTGCGGGAAGCCTGCTCGTGTATGAATACATCAGAGGCAGCAGCTGGGATGGCGGACTTGCCGGGGCCGCAACGCTGTTGGCGCGCGTGCACCGCATTCCTGTAGATGCCTTCGCCCGCAACGCTTTTCGCCAACTCGCCACCGAACCGGCGGATTTGCTGGGCCATGCACAGAGGATGCTGGATTGCCATGCAACCGCAGTCAGTGACAGTGTTCGTGCATTGTTCCCTTCCGGCGCTTTGCAAATTAAGGCGCCGGTTGGCCGACCCTCGCTGGTGCACACAGACTGTGGCCCGGGCAATATGGTCAGCAGTCCGGAAGGTTTGCGCCTGATTGACTGGCAGTGTCCGGGTATAGGGGATGGTCTGCAGGACGTAGTGACTTTTCTGTCACCCGCGATGCAAATACTCTACGGATACCCGGTGCTGACCCAGGAACAGGAACAACAGTTTTTGCAGGCATATTTCACCGCGCTGGACGCCCCCGCAACGAACACGCCAACTGTGCAGGCAAGGCTTGCCTGCACACGCGCGGCGCACCATTACCGTTTTGCGGCCTACTGCGCAATGCGCTTGCAAGATACCGCCGGCTCTGACGAAAAAACTTCTCGGCTTTACAGCGTTGCCCTGGCGGCTGAACTCCAGGTGCTCCAACAACTCCACATCCAAGGCCAGGACGCATGAAACACATCGAGATGCACATCCACAGCTTCAGTCTGCGCTTTCAATTCAAGTACCGCGCAGACTTCAACGTATTTAGCTACATTGCATTGGCCCGCGAGCGTGGGTTTACCGGTGTCAATATTTCTGCCAACGGACCGGGCTATCGGGATTTGGGTGGCACAACGCCGGCGCATTTCGCCAGCGTGCGGGATTGCCTGACGGACCATGGCATGGCCTGCGAAATTGATACCAGCGACACCCGCGTCGAAAACCTGCAGCAGATGCTGTCGGTCGCCTCCCATCTCGGCGCCCAGCGTTTGCGCGTTTACACCAAATATGCCGCCCCGCTCCGGGACCAGATCGACTGGACCGTGCGGGACCTGCAGGAAATCGCGCCCGAGGCGGCGCAGCGCGGCGTCACCATCGTTTTCGAGAACCATGAAGATTTTCAGGGCGCCGTGATTTCGCAGATCCTGGGGCGGGTGAACCATCCCCGGATTCGTGCCCTATATGACTATGGCAATTCGCAAATGGTCGGCGAAGAACCCATGCAGGCGCTGCGCGACATGCAGCCCTATATTGACGCGGTGCACGTCAAGGACCATGTGGTGTTGCGTGCCGGGGGGCAGACCTGGGTACAGGGCGTGCCGATGGGACAAGGCCTGCTGCCCATCATGGAACAGACCGAGGCCTTGTATGGCGCGGGGCTGCGCCGCTTCTGTTTTGAAAACGTCTGGGGCTATGTGGCACCGTTCAAAGCCGACACACTGCCTGCATCGCCTGTCTTCAGTCAAAACCACCCGCACGGTTTTCTCAACGGCGCCTTGCTGCCACAGCCCGACGCGCTGGCACAGGAATGGCAGGCGTTTGAATCGGGTTGGAGGTGGTACCTGCAGGCGCTGGGCACGGCCGGTTTTGAAATTGCAAGGCCATAAGCACCTGACCCGGATTTACGCCAGGGCTCCCGAAAACTGCCCAAGTGCAAAAACCGAATTGGGTACGTCCGGGTAGTGCGTCTGCTGGTCCGGTTTTTTGAACACGCCCCGTTTGGCAGGGACAATTTTTTCCACCTCGAAGCCTGCTGAAAACTGCTTGTCAACCAGGCTTTTGAGCGTGACCTTGTTGGCAAAGTCCAGTGCCAGTGCGTTCATCGAATCCCACAGCGCCTGTGTCATGTCCTGCGTTGCAGACGTCTCCGGCGTTTTGCCCTTGGGTGGCGCATCCTCGACTGCGCGGATGATGTCTGACACCGCGATGCCGTCAAACGGGCTGCCGATGGAATAGCCCCCGCCGGGGCCTCGAACACTGGTGACGAGTCCATGCTGTCGCAATTTGCTGAACAGTTGCTCAAGATAAGACAGGGAAATATGCTGACGCGCTGCAATGTCGGTCAATCGCACGGGTCCGAATTCCTCCCGCATCGCAACGTCAACCATCGCAGTCACTGCAAACCGGGCCTTTGTGCTGATACGCATCGCGACGTCTCCTGATATGGCTTGTAACTTGAAATTTGCGGGGGACTGCCCCACCGTGCCTATCCCTTGTGCAGGGCCCAATGCAGACTAGCCGCCGGCAGTGACCCAGTCGGTGCGATTGAATACGCTGGCCAGGATTCGCGGGATAAATTGGCCGCGAAAGCAGGATTTGCAGCGGCAGGGAATAATCGACTGCTTCAATCCAGATGATTTCCCAGCTCACCACAACTTTCCTCCAGCGCCGCGGCATTCACTATGCCTGGGTGATCGCAGTCGTTACCTTTCTGGCGATGCTGACGACCTCGGCCGCGCTGGGCTTGCCCGGCGCGATGCTGCAGCCATTGGGCAAAGAGTTTGGCTGGACCACAGACCAGCTCTCGTCGGTTTTTGCAGTACGTTTTGCGCTGTACGGTTTGCTCGGACCATTTGCCGCCATCTTTATTGCAAGGTTCGGGCTTCGCCGCATCATGGTGACTGCCTTGGGTTTTGTGGCGGTCTCGATGGCCCTGGCCACGGGTATCACGCAGCTGTGGCAACTATTTTTTCTGTGGGGCATCGTGCTGGGATGTGGCACGGGCCTTACCGCACTGGTTCTGGGCGCCATGGTTGCCAACCGGTGGTTTACCAGCAACCGTGGTTTGGTGGTGGGCCTGTTCGCCGCGAGCACGGCCACCGGACAGTTATTGTTTTTGCCCTTGGGCGCCTGGCTTATTGAACATCTGGGCTGGCGCTACGCCGTGCTGCCGGTCGTCACCGCTTGCGCGTTAGTCGGAACGCTGGCCAGCCTGCTCATGCGCGACCATCCGCAGGATGTTGGATTGCGTCCGTATGGAGAGCCTGCTGGCGATGCGCCAACTGCCGCTCCTGCCGCGTTGCCGATGAATTTCTGGGGGCCGTTTACGGTGCTTGCAGAGGTGTCGCGCAACACGATTTTCTGGATCCTGGCTGGCAGCTTTTTCATCTGCGGCCTGAGTACCAATGGTTTGTTGCAGACCCACTTCATCTCACTGTGTGGCGACAACGGACTCGGCCCGGTGCCGGCCGCCTCGGTATTGGCGATGATGGGTGCTTTTGACCTGGTGGGAACGACCTTGTCGGGATACCTTTCCGACCGCTATGACAACCGTAAACTGCTGTTCTGGTACTACAGTCTGCGCGGCTTGTCGCTGTTCTGGTTGCCGTTTTCCACCTTCACGTTTTATGGGCTGTCGCTGTTCGCGATGTTCTATGGCCTCGACTGGATCGCCACTATTCCGCCTACCGTCAAGCTTGCGGCACAGGCGTTCGGCAAAGAGCGTGCCGGCCTGGTCTTTGGCTGGGTATTTGCAGCCCATCAGCTCGGTGCGGCAACTGCTGCCTATGGCGCCGGTCTCACACGCACGCTGCTCTTGACCTATAACCCGGCACTGTTCACCGCTGGAGCTGCCTGCCTGCTTGCCGGCTTGATGGTGATGCGCATACGGTGGCAGCGCGGATAACAATGCGAACGTTGCTGGCATACCGGATGGCACAGAGCAGGCTTGCAATGGTCGGGGCCGGTATCGCGGCCGCTGTGCTTTTATGCGGTTGCAGCGCATCACCGACCGCAGGCGCATTGGCAGAGGTCTCGCCGCCAGCGCAGTCCCAGAACGCCGTCGATTTGGCAGCGCAATATGCGCAACTGGCATCCCAGGGTGGTCGCGTGTTCAAATTGCGGCCAGACCTCTCGGCTGTACGCATTTATGCATTTCGCGCTGGGCCTGCTGCAAAGTTCGCCCACAACCATGTCTTGTCAGCACCCGAATTCGACGGCTTTTTCTACATGCCGCAAGCGGATCCATCCCAGTCACGCTTTGACCTTGTTTTCCGGCTGGACCGGCTTGCGATGGATGTCCCTGCCCATCGGGCCGAGGCGGGCCCAGCGTTTGCAAAGCTTCTTTCAGAT
>CAIOLZ010000046.1 GCA_903859265.1 uncultured beta proteobacterium | reverse complement strand
TGCCTGTTTGACGTACTTGAAGAAGCGACGGTGAATTTGCGCTTCGTCCTCCTCAGCGGAGAGCATCAGGACTGAGCCGATGGTTCCCACGTCCCAGATTCCTGCAACGGGAAGCCCCGTAGCAACACTGGCAGCTATCTGCAGCAGCATCCAAGACTTACCTGTGCCACCGGGGGCGACCAGTTGGGCGACAACACCAGCAGGTAGCAGGCGGTTGAGAATCCACTTTTGCTCCGGTGGTTCAGTTTGCAGAAAGCGCGCAGCCTGATATGTTGGAGCGCCAAAAAAAATTCTTTCACTTTGGTTCCCCCGCGGGACGTGCGCATGAGCGCTTGGCCCCCAGTCTTCATCCCGCATGAAGTGTTTCGTGTTGGTGCCGGAGTCGTAGATGAAAGGGCGGCCATCTGAGGCGCGGGATAGAAAGGCCGCCTGCGATCTCGAATCACGAAACGGTGCTTGGCATCGCAGTTTGCTGACTGAGGCAAATAAAGGTAACGCTAAGGCGGCTTTAACCGTCATGGTCCCCAGTTCAGTTTCCAGCTCAGTGTCAAAGGCGAGGTTGTAATCAAAATACTGGAGTTCACCTGTTGGGGTAACACGTACGTCCGCGGTTTTGTTGTAGTTCCGCGCCGCTTTCTTAATTTTCTCAATTGCAGGCGTCTCGATCGCGGACACATTTATGGCCTGAGTTCCCTCATTGATCTCGATTACTTGTGGATTAATTACCTCAGACACGGTAAATCTCCGGCTTCCCTACGAACGTCAGACGTCCAACACTGAAAACGGATGAGTCCAGAATTGTTGCTACACCTTGTCCTATCACTTCTCCCGTCTTGCGACACTTGCGCGGCTTGGACCAGGTCATGTCCAATGCGAGCGCTCGCGCATCCACCAATCCGCGCAGCTTATAGGCGTCAGCTGCGTTGGTGATTTGCACCCAGGTATGACCGTTGCCGCCGCCTGAAGGATGCCCATTAATGGATACGCGTGCACTGGAAGAATGAGCGCGCACCCGCGTGCATGACAGTACACCCGGTATAAGCTTATCGACCTGCCTAAGCCATTCTTCGTATGTCATTGCCGCAAAGTGAGCAGGGGTGTGCTCATCCACGTCGCGATCAAGCAACTGCCAATTCGAAGGAACCATGAGTTCTTTGAAACGTCCCATGACCTTGTAAGGGTTACCGTCAAATTCCAAAGTCACCGGCCACGTTAAAGTGGTGTCGTAGCGGTCAATCCCATACTTAAGGAGTTCTGAATCGGACATGATTAAAAAAAACTCATCCACTGGAATCTGAGTAAACGCTGAGTTGATGATCGCTGCACTGCTGTCCTCTGATAGCTGCATGAGTAAGTCCGCCATCGCGGCTGCGTCGGGGATGTGGTATTGAATGGCAGCGCCAATGGACAGTTGCACGCTGCTGCGCTTGTCGACAAAACCGTCTTCATGCACATAAAACTTTTTTCCTAAGGCGCTGCGTAGGTCTGACACCACAGTAACGATGTCCTGGCCGGCACCAGGTTGAATACTTGCTTGGGTTTCCATAGTGGTATGCCGCTTATGTATTGGCGCACTTTGATGCGATATAGCGGCGTACATCACCAACCAAAAAGCGGGTGCAGCCAGCGCTTAGCTTGATGGGTGAAGGAAACCCTGCTGACAATTTGGCTTGACGCCAGGCTGTGGAAACACCAATGGCCAGCAACACGGCCAATACCTGCACAGTTATCAGCGCAGTGTCTGGCAGGTCGTCAAATTTCGACAGAGCAAAAAGGGGGGTATAGGGGACGCGGGGGTTAAAAGGTTTGTGCTTCGCTGACTGGCGCTTGGTGGTGTGGATCGGTGCCATTTGGGACTCCTTTAAAGAAGCCCCAAGCATTAGTCATATCGGTGCGCGCGATTACGGTCTAAGTACTTGAACGTAGTGCTTTTTTATGTTTGCTAATGGATTCACTAATCCGCCGAAGCGCGTTTTTTTCTGAAACTTTGATTCCAAGTTTTTTAGCTTCATCAAGATATGCTCTTTGCATATGCATTGCCGCGGCATTGTTGGAACGCTTTGGGTTTAATGGTATTTTCCCAAACTGCTGCAAGATAAATTCGTCTAGCTTTTCCTGCGCAGGCTTTCCAGATTTACCGCCCTTTGATCCTTTAATTTTTCGGTCTGCAGTACCAATCACGTTCAGAATGATCTTTTGCGCAGAAATACAGTTTTTTAATTCTGCTAGTGCCGGCTTAGAAGCTGCCACCTCCTTTCCAGTTGCGTCCAACGACAGGCCCAGAACTTCATGAAAAACCGAAAGCGACCTTGATAGCTTTTCATTCAGGATGTCAGCTGTGCAAACCGCGAAAGTCATCTCTGCAGCGACTCTACAAATGTCGACTGATGCGCCGTATTTTTTGAGAAACGCTTCGATTTTTTCGATACAGAATTGCACGTCACCATTTTTGGGAAGACCTTTAGCTGCCCGAAGTCCTTTGGGCTGGTTTAAATGCGCACCGTTCGCAGCAATCAAGATTGCTTTTGAGCGAAGCTGATCATGGGGTAGCTTTTTAACCGTTTCGCGCTCCATGGCTGTTTCCTAAAGGTTTTTGAACCTCAGAATCATCGGCTCAGTCCTGAATTCGCACCGCCTGTATTTGGAAGTTTTTTTTGATTTAACGCAGCAACATTGAGCGAAATGACTTCAGCGCCCGCCCTCAATTTGTCTAAATAATCTGCCCACCGTTGCATCATGTCTCGGCGTGCTGAAAGGTGGGACGTGCGGTTGTACGCGCGACCGTTTGGATCTTTTACGGCGTGGGCCAGTTGGTGTTCAATGAGGTCAACGCGCTCGCCAAGTACCTCGTCCAAAATTGTTCGTGCCATAGCCCTAAAACCATGAGCACTGTGAACTTCTTGGGCGTATCCCATCGCACGCAGTGCTGCGTTAACGGTGTTTTCGCTCATTGGGCGCTCTCCCGTGCGTATGCTCGGAAAGACGTAGCGTCCATGCCCTGTTAGCGGATGCATGTCCCTCAGAATTTCGATAGCTTGGCGGGAGAGTGGAACCAGGTGATCGACTTGCATTTTCATCTTGCTCCCCGGTATGCGCCACTCTGCTGCGTCAAGGTCCATTTCTGACCATTCCGCTGTGCGCAATTCGCCGGGTCGAACGAACACGAGCGGCGACAATTTAAGCGCCGCCACGGTGTAGGGATGACCTTGGTAATCAAAGATTGAGCGCATCAGCGCCCCGGCCAGTTTTGGGTCTGTTATTGCCGCAAAATGTTTCGGCCGTGCGGTTTTTAGCGCACCCTTCAGATCCTGCGTGACGTCTCGCTCTGCGAATCCAATGGCAATACCGTATCGCAAAACTTGTCCACAAACCTGTTTTACTCGTTGCACAGCATCTAGCGCACCGCGGGCCTCCATGATTCGCAACGCACCCAAAATGTCACGCGGTGTAATTTCTCCAATATTCAAGTGACCGATATGGGGGAAAACATCCTTTTCCAGCCACGTAAGCCGCTTTTTCTGTGTGCCTTCTGTACGGTCTGCTGCGGTCTTTTGTAGCCACTCGCGAGCGATTTTTTCGAATGTACTTGAGGCTGCACTGGTTCTCGCCTGCTTTTCAGCTTTTTGCGCAGCGCTGGGATCGACCCCCTGCGCCAGCATTTCACGCGCTTTGTCACGCCTCTTACGTGCGCTCAAAAGCGATATTTCCGGGTACGTGCCTAGAGCCAGTGTCTTTTGCTTGCCCTGGAACCGATAGTTCATGCGCCAACATTTGCCGCTGACTGTGACCAGCAAATACATTGCCAAGGCATCTTGGTGCTTCTCACCAGCCTTTGATCCGGCGTGTTTTACGGCTTTTACG
Organism: uncultured beta proteobacterium; assembly: GCA_903859265.1. Taxonomy (GTDB): domain Bacteria; phylum Pseudomonadota; class Gammaproteobacteria; order Burkholderiales; family Burkholderiaceae_C; genus Allorhodoferax. The sequence goes on along the minus strand of CAIOLZ010000046.1, from coordinate 3,452 downwards.
AAGGTATCGGTTAGAGGCATTTTGAAATGATGGTATCAACTGGACTCGAATTGGCCGATACCATCAAAAGTACCATCAATTCGGTGAGATTTGATGGTATCGCTTGAAATTGCGTGAGACAACAAAAAACCCGCAATGCCTTGTGGGCATGCGGGTTTTGAGACGATTTGACGCTGTTTGAAAGTACCGAATGGTGCCCGGGGCCGGACTCGAACCGGCACGCCTTGCGGCGGGGGATTTTGAGTCCCCTGAGTCTACCAATTTCACCACCCGGGCAGGTACTAGCGAAGTCCTAAATTATGGCACATTTACGGCCATGAACTATCCAACCATTGAAGACGCAATTGGCAAAACACCGCTGGTGGCTTTGCAGCGCATTGGCGCGCAACTAAGTGCTGAGCGAAACAACGTTGTTCTGGGCAAGCTTGAAGGCAACAACCCGGCTGGCTCAGTCAAAGACCGGCCCGCCTTGTCGATGATCAAACGGGCGCAGGAACGCGGCGAGATCAAACCGGGCGATACCCTGATCGAAGCCACATCCGGCAACACCGGTATTGCGCTTGCAATGGCAGCTGCGATCAAGGGCTATCGCATGATTTTGCTCATGCCCGAAGATCTGTCGATAGAGCGTGTACAAACGATGAAAGCGTTCGGTGCGGAACTCATTCTCACGCCAAAAAGTGGCGGTATGGAATACGCGCGTGATCTGGCGGATAGTATGGTGCGCGAGGGCAAGGGGGTCATGCTCGACCAGTTTGCCAACCCCGATAACCCGCGCATTCACTACGAAACCACGGGGCCGGAATTGTGGGAAGACACGGGCGGCCAAATCACGCATTTTGTCAGCGCCATGGGCACCACGGGCACCATCACCGGTGTGTCGCGTTTTCTCAAGGAAAAAAATCCTGCTGTGCAGATCATTGGTGCGCAGCCCTCGGAGGGCTCGCGCATACCCGGCATCCGCAAGTGGCCCGAGGCTTACCTGCCAAAAATTTACGACCCCGCCAACGTGGACGAGCTGGTTTACGTCAGCCAGACCGATGCCGAAGAAATGTGCCGCCGCATGGCCCGTGAAGAGGGCATATTTGCCGGCATTTCTGCTGCGGGCGCATGCTGGGTGGCGCAGCAAATTTCAGCGCGAGAACGTGATGCAGTCATCGCTTTTATCGTGTGCGACCGCGGCGACCGCTATTTGTCAACCGGCGTGTTTCCCGCTTGAGTCCCGTGCACGCCTATCAGTTCTGCCCGCAATGCGCAGCGCCGCTGGCTCTGATCACGCAGTCCGAGGATGGCGGCGACAAGGAACGCCTTCGTTGCACCGCGTGCGATTTCACGCATTGGAATAATCCCACGCCGGTTTTGGCTGCGTTGATCGAATACGAAGGCCGGATCCTGCTGGCGCGAAACGCTGCGTGGTCCGGGAATATGTACGCATTGATTACGGGATTCATGGAAGCCGGTGAGAGCCCGCAAGACGGAATCCGGCGCGAGATTGCTGAGGAAACCAGCCTGCAGACTGATGCGCTGGACCTGATTGGCGTTTACGACTTCCAGCGTATGAATCAGGTCATCATCGCCTACCATGCGGTGTGCCGTGGCGAGGTTAAGTTATCCCCGGAGCTGGTCGATTACCGGCTGTACGCACCCGGTGATGTGGTGTGCTGGCCGGCGGGCACGGGTTACGCGGTCGCCGATTGGCTGAAGTCACGCGGATACACGCCAACGTTTAAAGATTTCTCCCAAAAGGATTAGTGCCTAAAATCCACCGCTAACGGAGCCTGTATGCAAATCGACAAAGAAATTGACACGCGCGGATTGAATTGCCCGCTGCCTATTCTCAAGGCCAAGAAAGCGTTGGCCGAACTGCACAGTGGGCAGGTGCTCAAGGTCGTATCTACCGATGCCGGTTCGGTGCGCGATTTTCAGGCGTTTGCCAAGCAGACCGGTAACGAGCTGATCGATCAGGAAACCGTGGACGCTGACTACATCCACGTCCTGCGCCGGCGTTAAAACCGGGTTTCAGCCCAGGCGCTTTAACTGATCGCGTATTTTGGCCAGCGTGTCGGCAAAGTCGGCCACGCGTTTTCGCTCTTGCGCAATCACCGCAGCCGGTGCTTTGGCGACGAAAGCTTCATTGCCAAGTTTGCCGTTGGCTTTGGCGATTTCACTCTCCAGGCGCGTGACTTCTTTGCCCAGCCGCAATTTTTCTGCGGCAACATCAATTTCCATGTGCAGGCAAATGCGTGCCTCGCCCACTACGGCCACCGGGGCCGCTTGGGCGGCGATTTGCCAGCTCGCCTCGTCGGCGAAAAGTTTGACTTCGCTGAGCTTGGCAAGCGCCTGGAGAACCAGCGCCGAGGACTGTAAAAAGTCGGCCTCCGATGCGGTTTGCGCCACCACATACAAGGGCAACTTGGTGGCAGGTGAGACGTTCATTTCGCCGCGCAAATTGCGGCAGGCATCGACCAGCTGTTTGAGTTTTGTGACCGTTGCAATGGCCGCTTCGTCAATGCGCTCGGGCTGGCTGATGGGGTAGGGCGCGATGCTGACCGACGCACCTGCATGGCCCGCAGTGTCCTGCGCGCCGGGCAGACGGCCTGCGACCGGTGCGACTTTTTGCCATAAGGCCTCCGTGATGAACGGCGTAATCGGATGGGCCAGTCGCAAAATGGTTTCCAGCACGCGGATCAGCGTGCGGCGCGTGGCGCGCTTTTGAGCGTCGGTGCCGGTCTGGATTTGCACCTTGGCGATCTCCAGGTACCAGTCGCAAAACTCGTCCCATACGAATTGGTAAATCGTGTTGGCGACGTTGTCCAGCCGGTATTCCTCAAAGCCTTTGGCCACATCAGCTTCCACTTTTTGCAAAATTGAGGTGATCCACCGGTCGCTGGCGCTGAAACTGAGGTAGCCGTGGGCAACGCCACCGGGCTGGCACTGCTCTTTGGTATGTTCCCGCAACCCGCAGTCCTGGCCTTCGCAGTTCATCAGCACAAAGCGGGTTGCGTTCCAGAGCTTGTTGCAGAAGTTGCGGTAACCCTCGCAGCGTTTGGAGTCGAAGTTGATGCTTCGGCCCAGTGATGCCAATGCCGCAAACGTGAAGCGCAATGCATCAGCACCATAGGCGGGGATGCCCTCTGGAAATTCTTTTTCCGTGTTTTTGCGCACCGCAGGCGCGGTTTCTGGTTTGCGCAAACCGGTGGTGCGTTTTTCCAGCAGGGGCTTCAAGGCAATTCCGTCGATCAGGTCCACCGGGTCGAGCACATTGCCTTCGGACTTGCTCATTTTTTTACCCTGTGCGTCGCGCACCAGGCCGTGGATGTACACGTTTTTGAAGGGCACCCTGCCGGTGAAGTGCGTGGTCATCATGATCATGCGGGCGACCCAGAAGAAGATGATGTCGTAGCCGGTGACCAGCACGCTGCTTGGGAGGTACAGGTCGTAGTCGCTTAAGT
>CAIOLZ010000045.1 GCA_903859265.1 uncultured beta proteobacterium | reverse complement strand
TGATCAGCCCCGCCCTGGGATCATGGCTGCGCTGGGGGACTTTGCTGGCCGTGATGGTCAACGCGGCGTCGATGCTCACACCCATCATCAACGAGGGCGATTCGGTGCTGTATGCCGCGCTGTCCCAGCACATCGCCGCCACCAACGATTGGGGCGATCTGGTGCTCGACGGAATGGACTGGCTGGACAAACCCCATTTCCCGTTCTGGATCGGCGCACTGTTTTTCAAGCTGGGCGGCATCAGCGCGTTCACTTACATCTTGCCCGGCTTCCTGTTTCATCTGCTCGGTGGCTATTACACCTACCGCATCGCACGCCTTTTTTACGGACGCGATGTCGGGTTGCTGGCATTGCTGCTCTATGTCTCGACCTACCACCTGATGTACACGTCGAGTGCCATCAAGGCCGAGGCTTTTTTGACCGGCAGCATGACGGCGGCCTGCTATTACTGGCTGCGTTACGACCGCGCAGGCAGGCTTAAATACCTATTGCTGGGAGCGCTGTTCAGTGCAATTTCAGTGATGACCAAGGGCATCTTCACCCTGATAACCATTTCAAGCGGTCTGGCCTGTCTCTGGCTTTATCAGGGCGAGTGGCGCAAGTTGTTCAGTGGCAAATGGTTTTTGGCTGTTGTGCTTTCCGTGCTGATGACGGCCCCTGAAGTGCTGGCGCTGTATTGGCAGTTCGATACGCACCCCGAAAAAGTGGTGTTCGGCCAAACCCATGTTTCGGGGATCAAATTCTTCCTTTGGGACAGCCAGTTCGGGCGGTTTTTCAACTCCGGCCCGATCAAGAACCAGCAGGGCACGCCGCTGTATTTCGTGCACGTTTTTTTGTGGGCCTATCTGCCTTGGGTTGCCGTGTTCGGAGCAGCACTGGTATCCGGTCTGCGCAGGTTTGGTGCAGGCGATCACAACGAAAAATCTGCCTTCGTGTTTTTGTGCGGAACCTTCTTTATTACCTTCGGCCTGTTCAGTGCAACGTCGTTTCAGCTGGACTACTACACCGTCATACTTTTTCCGTTTGCCAACATTCTCAGCGCACGCTATCTGGCCTCTTACCTGCAAGGATCGGGAAGCCGGTTGTTCCAGTTTTCGCACGGGCTCGTGACGCTGTTGACGCTGGGTTTGGCGCTCGCCCTGGCCGCATATTTGGGAAACCAACTTCTGCTGGGGCTGGTGCTCGCGGGCGTGCTTGCGCTGCTGGTTTTTGCGGTTTGGCAACGCCGCCAATTTCGGCTGCTTGCCGCGGTGTTTTATCCGGTGGTCGCGGTCAGCCTGCTGTACCTTTTCCTGGAAGGCATGACGCTGACTGCCTACCTCAACTACAGCATTCCCTTTAACGTTAACCGGCTGCTGAAAGCGCAGCCGGCGTTGCCCGTCGTGGTCTATCAGCTCGACCCTATCGTGGCCTGGGAATTGGCGCTGTACCGCACTGGCGCACCCAGCACTGGCGCCAGTGAGGCCACTCAACTTCCCGCGCCGGGCCGGCCGTACTTTCTGGTGGTCAAAACAGCGACATTGCCCGAGCTGGCTGGGCGCTTG
>CAIOLZ010000044.1 GCA_903859265.1 uncultured beta proteobacterium | reverse complement strand
GTGAATAACGCGGTCATTCACGGGTTCGAAGGGCGCCAGAACGGCAACATTTTTATCGAGGCCCGTATGTTGCGCGAAGGATGGGCGGTTGTGACCTTCAAGGACGATGGCCTGGGCATCAACCCGGAGTATCTGGGAAAGGTGTTCGACCCGTTTTTCACCACCAAACTCGGAAGAGGCGGCAGTGGGCTGGGACTCAATATTGTGTACAACCTGGTTACCAATTCGCTCGGTGGCAGCATCACGGTCGAGAGTGCACCGGGCGAGGGCGCTTGTTTTCGCATGGTGCTGCCTCTGACGGGCCCGGACACTAACCCTGGTGATGACGCATGAGCACCGATTCCAGATTTTGGGCAGATTGGACCACCAGGGATTTTGCCTTGCGACAGTCGGCGGGCAGCATTGCCAGCACGATTGCCGTCCTGCCCGTGGCGGCAACCGAACAGCATGGCCCGCACCTGCCCCTGCGGGTTGACACCGCGTTGGTCGATGGCGTGGTGGCTGCTGCTTTGCCGCATGTCGGAAGTACGGTTCCGGCGCTTTTCTTGCCAACCCAGGCCATCGGATTGAGCCCCGAACACGCGGCATTTGCAGGCACGCTCACACTGAAGGCAGAGACGCTGATCCGACTCTGGACTGACATTGGCGAGAGCGTCGCTGCCACAGGTGTGCGCAAGCTGGTGCTGTTCAATGCGCACGGCGGGCAGGTCAGCGCGATGGATATCGTGGCCCGCGATTTGCGCGCCCGGCTTGGCATGCTGGTTTTCAGTGTGAACTGGTACGGGTTACCTTTGACCGGACCGCAGGGCGAGGATCTCAACGCATTGTTCGATGCCCATGAGCACCGATTTGGAGTTCACGGCGGCGATATGGAAACGTCGATGATGCTGGCCCTCGATCCCCGGTCTGTAGAGATGGCGCAAGCGCAAAACTTTGCTTCTGCATCCGAACAACGCGCCCAGGATTTTGCTATTTTGGGTAATGGTAAAAGCGCCAAACTCGGCTGGCAAATACAGGACTACAACCCAGCAGGTGCAGTGGGCAACGCCGCTGCCGCAAGCGCCGAAAAAGGCCACGCGCTGGTTGAGGCTGCAGGGCGTGGGCTGGCGCAATTGCTGGCCGAGGTCCACCAGATGCCCTTGCCCCGGTTTCCGTAGGCGCACTGCGGTTCAGGTGTAACTGATCCAGTCTTTGTGACTCGGGCCGTCCAGATGCGGCAGGGTGTTAAAGGTCAGCAGCGTATGGCGCTTGGGCGTGAAAGCAAACTCCGTCACCGCCGTATTGCGAATGCGCATATTGAGTTCAATGCTGATCTCGGGCTGGGTGCCCAGAACGAGTCCCACGGCGGTGGCAATCGGTCCGCCGCTGCTCACGAGGAGCACGTTGCCCTGGTGTTTATTTTTCACGTGCTCCAGCGCGTCGGCTACGCCCTGAACCCACTGTGCGTAGCTGGGCATACCGATAGGGCTGACCGTGCCGTTGGCCCATTGCACCAGTCCGTCGCGCATCCATCGAAAGTGGTTCCTGATCGCCTCGGGCGTCGTCGGTTTGGGCAGTGGCTCGGGATGAATCGCGGCAATCACCGCGGCGCTGTCGTATTCGTTCAGGCCGCTCCAAGCCAGCGGCTCATGGGTCAGATCTGCGCCCTCGGCAATGCC
>CAIOLZ010000043.1 GCA_903859265.1 uncultured beta proteobacterium | reverse complement strand
TGCTTGAGTTCACCTGCCGGGTAGGCCTCGGCATGGATATAGCTGATTTCCTTGAGCTTCAAAGCGCCTTCCAACGCAATCGGGTAATGCAATCCGCGTCCCAGGAACAGCGCGTTATCTTTTTTTGCAAAGTCCTCGGACCATGCGATCACCTGGGGCTCCAGCGCCAGCACGGCCTGCAGCGCAGAAGGTAAATGGCGCATGGCCTTGAGGTGGCGCGTTTCTTCTGCGGCACTCAGTCGGTCCTTGGCCTGCGCCAGACAGAGCGTTAGCAAAAACAGCCCTGCCAGCTGCGTAGTAAATGCCTTGGTCGATGCCACGCCAATCTCCACACCTGCGCGCGTCACATACGCCAGGCTGCACTCACGCACCATGGCGCTGGTGGCCACGTTGCAGATTGTCAGCGTGTGGCACATGCCTAATGACTGCGCGTGGCGCAAGGCAGCCAAAGTGTCTGCGGTCTCGCCGCTTTGGGTGATGGTGACTACCAGCGTGTTGGGGTTGGGCACCGAATCGCGGTAGCGGTACTCGCTGGCGACCTCGACCTGGCAGGGCACTTTGGCAATGCTCTCGATCCAGTATTTGGCAGTGCAACCGCTGTAGTAACTGGTGCCGCAGGCCAGGATCAGAACCGAATCCACCTGCGCGAATACGCGTGCAGCGTTGGCACCGGGCTGATGATTTTTTTGCGCATCGAAGAGTTCCGGCACGATGCCTTCAACCCCTTCCAGCGTGTCTGCAATCGCGCGGGGTTGCTCAAAGATTTCTTTTTGCATGTAGTGGCGATACGGCCCGAGTTCGGCTGCCCCGCTATGGGCCTGTACCGTTTTGACAGGCCGCAGCGATGTGCTCATGGCTTTGCCAGCTTTGTCGAAAAGCCAGTATTTACCGAGCTGGATGTCCACCAGGTCACCCTCTTCCAGGTACACGATCTGGTCGGTCACACCGGCAAGGGCCATCGCGTCGCTGGCCAGAAAATGCTCGTGGCTATCTTTGCCGACGCCCAATATGAGGGGCGAACCAGCACGGGCACCAATCAAACGGTGGGGCTCGTCTTTGCAAAAAACGGCAATCGCGTAAGCACCATTCAATTGTGCAATCGCCGCTTTGACTGCCTCGAAAATGTCACCGTCGTAAAGACTGTCCACCAGATGCGCGATGACTTCCGTGTCGGTCTGGCTGTCGAAAACGTAGCCGCGCGCCTTGAGTGCCGCCCGCAACTCGTCGTGGTTTTCGATGATGCCGTTGTGCACCAGTGCAACCCGACCCGGCCGCAGGACAGCGCCCTCTCCCGTGCCATGGCTGAAATGGGGGTGCGCGTTGTGCACTGCTGGCGCGCCATGGGTGGCCCACCGCGTATGGGCAATGCCGAGCGTTCCCGCGATGGCGTCTTCGCCATTGGCGTTTTCGATTTGCGCAATCAGTTCGGCCACACGCGAGGTGCTACGCGCGCGGCGCAAACCCGGCTTGCTGTCCTGCGCATAGACCGCCACGCCGCAGGAGTCATACCCCCGGTATTCGAGCCGCTCCAATCCCTGCACCAGCACGGGAACAATGTTGCGGGTCGATACCGCGCCGACGATGCCACACATAGACAAACTCCTGATAAATCGTGTTGGCGGCTATCTTAGAAGGCAGCCAATAAAATTTGTAATCAAATTTATATAAATATTGACTTATAAATTCATTTTTTATAAACAATGAATTTTAATTTCATATAATTCTATACATGGAAGATTTATTACTTGATGCCATCGACCTTGCGTTGCTTGCAGAATTGCAACGCGACTGCGGCATTAGCAACCAGGATCTGGCAGAGCGCGTGCACACGTCACCGCCAACCTGCCTTCGCCGTGTCAAGCGTTTGCATGCGGCGGGCTTGATCGAACGCCAGATCGCTGTACTCAACGCAGAGAAAGTGGCGGCTGTACTGGGCTCGGGCCTGACGGCAGTGGTTGAAATCAGCCTGGACCGGCAAGGCGCCGAGTCACTCGACGCCTTTGAAGCCCGGGTCGCGCAGGACCGCGCGGTGCAGCAGTGCTACCGGGTCTCACCCGGCCCGGACTTTGTGCTGATTGTTCACGCCATCGACATGCCGCACTATCTGGAACTGACACAGCGCCTGTTCCATTCAGACGCCAACGTGCGCAATGTGAAGGCTTTTTTCAGTGTCAAGCGGAGCAAGTTTGGCGCGGAGTTGCCGCTGGCAGGCTGAGCCGCACGCAGCACCCCTGCTCCACCTGGGCCTGCGCGCTCACCGAACCGCCAAGGCGCTGCATGATTTTTCGGGTCAGCGCCAGCCCCATGCCAATGCCCGGAAACTGTCGCGCCGTGTGCAGCCTTTGAAAGGGGTGAAACAGGCGCTCTTGCATGGCAGGGTTATAGCCCGCGCCGTTGTCCCGGATTTCCAAATGCACCCACTCTGGATCGCGCTGCGCAGCCACCTCCAGCACCGCAAGCGGGCGATGGGCGCTGAACTTGATGGCGTTGTCCAACACTTGTCGCAAGGCCAACGCGAACAAAGAGCCATCCGCCAGAACCCAGGGCA
>CAIOLZ010000042.1 GCA_903859265.1 uncultured beta proteobacterium | reverse complement strand
CTGCCAGCCACCGCGCCCAAGCAGAACAAGCCCAGCGTCCACATGGCCACCGCTGTGCACACCCACAGACAAAAGGGGACCAGTGGTACGCGGGCGAAACCGCACAGGGTATAGGTCACCAGCCGCAGCCCGGGGACCACACGGGCCAGCAAAATTGCGCTGGACAGGTGCTTTTCCAAGCGCGCCTTTACCCGGCCGTGTCGCTCCACGTCGATATATTTGCGGCGCAACCAGGGCAGGCTGCGTGCGCCAAAACCGGCTGCATACAGCCCGATGTCGCCGATGGCGATGCCCGCAAACACCCACGCAAACGCCCACTCCCAGGATACGGTTCCCTGTGTGGCCAGTGCTGCGGCAGCGGCAATGGACACGTCTTCGAGCAAAAAGCTGGTCAGGACCAAAGCGACTCCGATGCCCCAGGGCGTAGCCATGCCGGTCAATGCCATTTCCAGCCACGAGTGCACAGAGCTCCACATTTCCATGGTGTCAGCAGCCTGCATTAGCGCCACCTCCCTGAGAAATGGCCCAGGCCACCGCGTCCCGCACGGTTGACTCCGAATTCCACGGCAGGAAATGGTTTTGACCCTCCAGTACCACGGTCTTGACGCAGCGTGCGCCAGTCAGGTGGGAGTGCATGTAGGCTACGTTGGCGAACGGCACCAGGTCATCTTTGGTGCCGTGCACGATGATGGTGGGTGCGGTGATGGAGGGCAGCATGGGCTCGAGTGCCAGCAGTTGACCCTTGAAAGCCATCAGCTCTTCATTGGCGTTGCGAAGTGCTCTGGGTAACAGGCTCGAAACAGGCCAGGCCCGGCCGACATACTGCATGGGATTGATCGACTCCTGACCGGGGTCCAGAGAGGAGGCCAACAACACAAGCCCACGCACGCGGTCCGGGTGTTGTGCAGCAACATAGGCCACCACAGCTCCGCCCAGCGAGTGGCCCACCAGAATCACTTTTTCCGGCGCCGGCGGAAACAGGGCTGCCACTGCCGCGGCCTGCTGCTCGAGGCTGATCACCGCCGCTTCGGGCTCACTTTGTCCGAAGCCCGGACGGTCCAGGGCAATGGATACCGTGGATGCCAAAGGGTCCTGCACGTAGTCGGACCATCCTTCTGCGCTGCCGGGCGTACCGTGGACCCAAATGACAGTAACGGCCCCCGCATTTTTACTTTTCACAAAGCTGATGGTGGCATTCAGCGGCGCTCCCACCCGGGTGCTCGATCGCAGGTCGTGCAAGCCCGAAGCCGCCATGCGTGGGCTCGGCGGTGCGCAACCAACCGTCGTCAGGATGACGGAAATGGCAGCTACTGTTTTTGCAATCGACACGTTATTTGCGCTGTTTGGGAAACGGGACGACTTTGAGCAAGTCGATGCGGCGCAGCCAAACGATGGCGAATGAAGCCAGCCAGACACCGCAAGCCAGCGCAAAAAGCTCGCCGCCGTCCAGCGTGCCGTCGGCATTGAGCACTTGCACACCCAGCGGTGTAAACAGGTGAAAGAAAATGGCACCGCTGATAACCCCCATGGACAAGAGGGCGCCAGCTCCGTGAATTACCGGTTTTTTGGTGAACGCACCCAACAGCAAAGCGCTGGAAGCCATCAATTCCGCAGTTCCGACCACGTATTGGCTGAAGATCCCTTTTGGCGCGAACAGACCCGGAAATCCCAGCCCGGCACCCCAGGCATCGAGCGTGCCGAAGATGTACTGGGTTTCAGGCGAATTGGTGAATTTGAAGAAAAGGGACTGAATGAACACAAACGCAATGTAGAGCGTAAGTGCCCAAAGAATGACCGGACGCAATCGCTGGGCTGACATGGAATCTCCTGCTTACTCAAGTACCTTGGGCCAGTTGGCATTGGCCTTCTG
>CAIOLZ010000041.1 GCA_903859265.1 uncultured beta proteobacterium | reverse complement strand
GTTCAGCGTGCAAGACAGCGGCATCGGCATTGCGGTGGAAAACCAGTCGCGCATATTCAAGGGTTTCACACAGGCGGAGTCGTCAACGACGCGGCGTTTTGGTGGCACAGGTCTGGGCCTGGCGATCAGCAGCCAGTTCGTGGCGCTGATGGGCGGTGCGCTGGAATTGCAAAGTGAATTGGGCAAGGGCAGTCGCTTCTACTTCACGATCTCGCTCCCGCTGGCCGAAGACCGCGAGGTTCTGGAAGCGCACGCGGGGACGGACCATAGGCTGCAGGGCATGCGCCTATTGCTGGTGGAGGACAACCTCAACAACCAGCAAGTCGCGCGCGAATTGCTGGAGGATGAGGGCGCACTGGTTCAGATTGCCAACAACGGCCAGGAGGCAATCGACGCGATTGTTACGGCCAGGCAGAGTTTTGATGTCGTGTTGATGGATTGGCAAATGCCCGTCATGGATGGCTTCGCCGCGGCCCGGCATATCCGCCACGAACTCCATCTGCTGACCTTGCCTATCGTTGCCATGACCGCCAACGCCATGGCCAGCGACCGTGAAGCTTGCCTGGCTGTTGGCATGAACGACCATGTGGGAAAGCCGTTTGACCTGAACGAGTTGGTCCGGGTATTGCGCAAACAGGCGCGCTGGGGCGATGCCATTGCTGCGCAGGACGTCACCAGCGATCAACTCAGCCCACATGTAACAAGCGCCGCGGCGCAGGCCGGCTTGGACCTGAGGGCCGCACTGCACAGGATGGGAGGCAAGCAAAGCGTTTATCGCGGGATGCTGCAGACTTTCGTCAATGATGTGTCGGCCATGGCAGACCAGCTACGGGCAGAGCATGCCGCCGATCAGACGCCCGATGCGGTGGGCAACACGAGGCGGTTGCTGCATACCTTGAAAGGTCTGGCGGCAACGTTAGGAGCCACTGCGTTGGCCTCGGCCGCAGCGGCGGCAGAGTCCGAATTGATTGCCGGTCCGAGCGCCGAGCAAGCCCACCGTTCTGGCCTGCAAGCGTGTGCTGCCATCGACCGTGCGATTCCCGGTCTGCAGGCGATGCTGAAGGTTTTGCAGCAGGAAGCACAGACATCCCATGCCAATCAGGTTGAGCACCACGGCGCGCGATCGCTCGATGTTCCTGGGCTGCTGCAGGTATTGGCCTCAATGTCCCGGTTGCTGGGGGCGCAAGATATGGAGGCCATGATGGTGATGGCTGACTTGCAGCGGCAGTTTGGCGCCCTCATGGGACAAGAACTGGAGGCGCTGGAACACGCCATGGGCAACCTGGATTTTGAAAATGCGTTGCAAATTTGCGAACAGCTGCAACGACGCTACAGCGCAACGCACTGACTTTCGTTACCGCAACAAACCACGCCCGGGGCGTGGGGCAGCATGGCCAATCTGGCGTGGGGCCCTGGCATGCCTGTCGGGCACCACGGTCGCCGCTTCCTGACCGATATTGAAAAACGCGACGCTTTGTTGCAGCTGTTCAGCCTGGCCGGAAAGCTCTTCACTGGTGGCAGCCAGTTCCTCTGATGCCGCCGCATTTTGCTGGGTGGCCTTGGACAACTGCCCCATCGCGCTACCGATCTGTGCGACCGACTCACTTTGTTCCGACGAGGCTGCGGCAATCTCTTGCACCAATTCACTGGTCTTCTGGATGCTGGGAACAATTTCATCGAGCAGGGTTCCCGCGCGCTCTGCGGTGGTGACACTGTTGCTGGCCAATTCGCCAATTTCCTTGGCTGCCTCCTGACTGCGTTCGGCGAGTTTGCGCACTTCGGCGGCTACCACCGCAAAGCCCTTGCCGTGTTCACCGGCGCGTGCCGCCTCGATCGCGGCATTGAGGGCCAGCAAGTTGGTTTGGTAGGCAATGTCGTCCACGATGCCAATCTTGGCTGCGATCTGCTTCATGGCAATCACCGTCCGGCTGACTGCCGAGCCGCCATCCGTTGCCTGTGAGCTGGTCTTGGAGGCCATGGTCTCCGTGACTTTGGCGTTGTCGCTGTTTTGGCTGATGGAGGCTGCCATGCTGTCCATCTGGGCGCTGGTTTCTTCCACGCTGGCGGCCTGTTCGCTGGCAGCCTGGCTCAACGACTGGGCGGTCGAGGACACCTGGGTCGCCGCACCCGTCAAGGCGTCAGCGGCGGCCCGCACTTCTGCGAGTACCCGGGTCAGGTTCTCGGCCGTGGAGTTGGCACTTTCCTTGACCCTGCCAAACAGCCCTTCGTAGTCCTGCTCAATGCGGTAAGTCAAATCGCCCTGGGCAAATTTTTCCAGCAAAGTGGCAATGTCGTTGAGCCCCTTGTCGCAGGACTCGAGCAACTGGTTCATGCCTTTTGACAGCGCATTGAAGAATTCAAGTTGGGTTTTCAACACAAGCCGTTTGGAAAAGTCGCCTTGTGAAGCCGCCAGAACAATGGCCTGGATCTCCTGTTCTGCCGTGACCTGCTCGGTCACATCCACCCACTGGCCCACGGTGCCCAAACGGCTGCCATCGATATCCAGAACCGGGGTGGTCGTCAGGTCATACAGGCGCCCGCCGAAGTTTGCCCGACTCCTGGCGGTCGTCGTCAAAGCACGCATGCGCTGGACGGCGGCCTGCGGATCGGGATACAAAATCCCGACGCTGGAGCCCACAAAACGGTTCGGGTCGAAGCCGGGGATTTGCTGGCGAAAACCATCGGCATTGCGTTGCAGATTCTCCTGCATGGCGTGGTTGATATAGATAACCGTGCCATCGTCCGATGCTATGCGCACCGGCAAACTCACATTGTCGAGCGCCAGCTTGATGCGCAAATTTGCCTGAGCCGCCTGCGCTGCTTGCTTGAGCGATTGCTGGACGCGGTCCATGGCTTCGTTGATGCGCGCTTTTTGTCCTGGCAGACGCTCCATGGAGACGTCCATCTTGCCTGCGGCGTAGTCAGAAATCAGATCAACCACACCCAGTGTCAGTCCAATGGTGGACTGCGCCAACTGGTTGATGTCACGCGCCATGATTTCATAGGCGCCTGTGAGGCCCGTCAGAGGAATCCGGTAGTCCATCATGCCGGCCTCCATTTGGCGGGCCATCTCGTTTTGCGTGGTCTGGAAGTGTGTCAATACGGCTTGCATGCGGCCCATCGACCGCATCAGATCACCGACCTCATCCAGGCGATCCGTGGTCAGGTCATCCACGAGCTGGCCTTGTGCAATATTCTTGGCCACTTGGCTCACGCGCGCCATAGGCTTGACGACGAGCCCCCGAATCAGCCACAGCCACAGACCCGAAATCAGGAAGACGATCACAATGGCAGCGCCCCAGAAGTAGTTGCGCATCGTGTTGATTTCCTGGGTGTACTCATCGACATAAGTGCCACCGGCAACTACCCAATTCCAATCCTTGACGTAGGTGAAAGCCACGACCTTCTCTCTGGGGGTTGTTTCTCCCAGTTCCTTGTTCAACCAGGGGTAGCGAATGGTTCCCTGCTTGCGTTCCAGAATTTCCTTGATGAACTCGCGGCCCGATGAGTCCTTGGCATCGAGAATATTCTTGCCTTCGCTGGCAGGATGCACGATCAGCGTTCCGAGCGGCGCTCCGGGGCGCGCATCGAGCACGTAAAAGTAGCCCGTCTTGCCGATCTTGAGGCCGCGGATGGTGTCCTTGAGGGACTTCAGATATTGCGAAAAATCAAGTCCCACAAAGCTCAAGCCCACCACATTGCCCTTGGTGTCCTTGATCGGGTCGTATTGCGTCATGTATTGGTGGCCGAACAGGGTTGCCAGTCCGGTGTAACTGGCGCCTTTCATGGCTGCGGCGTAACCGGGGTGGGCCCGGTCGAGCAAAGTCCCGATGGCGCGTTCGTCCTTGTCGGTTTTGAGCGAGGTGGTCACACGGATAAAGTCATCGCCGGTCTTCGCAAATACGGTGGCGATGGCGCCGGTGGTTTGCGTGAATTGGTCCACCAGCGAAAAGTTCAGGTCCAGGCTTTTGCCATCAAGATTGAGGTCCGGCGCTGCCTGCCCCTTGATGTCAACGGTGGCGGGTTTGAGCGTGATCGCACCGTCCAGCCGGGACTGGAAGGATTTGGCCAGTGCGGCTGTTCTGAGGCGCAAATCCTGGTCGTTTCCTTCGATCAGGCTTTCTATGAGCTGTGTCTTGGCACTGAGATCCTCGGTGGCCCGTTGCTCGATCGTGGCAGACAGGAAATACCCGATAGCCATGACGCAACCGACCAGCGTTGCCGCAACCAGCACAAAATTGCTGATCGCCAGCTTGTTGCCCAAACCCAGTTGTCGCCAGAAGGTTCGCAGATTCATGGCCGAATTCCTTTTAAATTAGGGGGTATCTTAGTCGCCTTGTATGAAGTTGAAGGCACCGTTGGAGTTGGCCCGCAACTTGCTAAATCTAAACCGCAAAGGAGAATGTATGAACCGCATGGAAGTCACCGAGAAAATCATCACCGCCAAGGTCGCCAAAGGCATTCAGTGGGCTGATGTCGCCAAAAAGGTAGGTTTGTCCAAGGAGTGGGTGACCGCGGCCTGTCTGGGGCAGATGACGCTGGACGACAAGCAGGCCAAAATCGTGGGCAAGATTTTTGGCCTGACGACCGAAGAGCAAAAATGGCTGCAGGTGGTGCCGTACAAAGGCTCGCTCCCCACGGCTGTTCCTACCGATCCACTGATCTACCGCTGGTATGAAATTGTCAACGTGTACGGCACAACGATCAAAGAACTGATCCACGAGGAATTCGGCGACGGAATCATGAGCGCCATCGATTTTTCGATGGACATCGTGCGCGAGCCCGACCCCAAGGGAGACCGGGTCAACGTGGTGCTGTCGGGCAAGTTCCTGCCTTACAAGCAGTACTGAGCGCTGCTGCCACGATCACCACGCAGCGACCGACCCGTCAGTGCGGGGTTCGGTGCCGCCGCAAAGCACCCCTTCATCATTGCGCCAAATAATCTGTCCGCGGCCAAAAGCGAGGCGGTTATTGGACCATGCCACCTGATGGCCAAGGCGGGCCAGACCATGGTAGAGGTGCTCCGGCATGGCGCGTTCGATGTTGACTTGATTGCCTGTCTCCCATTCCCAGCGTGGCGCATCCAGCGAGGCTTGCGGGTTCAGACCAAAATCCACCGTGTTCATGACCATTTGCACATGGCCTTGCGGCTGCATGAAACCACCCATGACGCCGAAGGGCCCGATGGCCTGGCCGTCGCGGGTTAAAAATCCGGGAATGATGGTGTGGTAGGGCCGTTTTCCTGGTGCCAGACAGTTGGGGTGGTCCGGATTGAGGTTGAAGTTGTTGCCGCGGTTGTGCAATGCAATTCCGGTGCCGGGGACGACCAGCCCGGACCCGAAGCCCATATAGTTGCTTTGGATCAGGGAAACCATATTCCCCTCGGCGTCGGCAGCGCTGAGATAGACCGTGCCACCTCGCGCCGGTTCGCCTGGCAGCGGCAGCGTTGCCCGGTTACCAATCAGGGCGCGGCGCTCCATCGCATAGGACTCGCTAAGCAGGTCGGCAACGGTCACACGCATATGGGCAGGTTCGGCGATGTGCGCAAAGCCGTCGGCAAAAGCCAGCTTGATCGCTTCGATTTGCCGGTGGTGGGTCAACACCGTGTCGCGGTCTGTGAAGTCAAAGCCCTTGAGCATATTGAGCGCCATCAGAGCCACCAGTCCATGGCCGTTGGGGGGAATTTCCCAGACGTCATAGCCGCGGTAATTCACGCTGATGGGATTGCACCACTCAACCCGGTAACCCGCCAGATCTGACTGCGCCAGATAACCGCCGGCCGATTGGACAAATTGGCAGATGCGTTCGGCCAGCGCGCCGCCATAAAAGCTGTGTGCGCGTGTTTCTGCGATGGACTGCAGGGTTTGGGCATGGGCGCCCGAGCGCCACAACTCTCCGGGTCGCGGTGCGCGCTGCGGGGCAAAGGTGTCGAACCAGGGTTTGAAGTGCGCTTCCTTGAGTTGTTGCTGGAACACTGCAAAGGCTTGTTGCCACGCAAAAGCCACCGAGGGCGACACGGGAAATCCTTCTTCAGCCAGCGCAATCGCGCCGGCCATCGCGCTGGTCAGGGGCAGGCGCCCGAATCGTTCGGACAGGGCCGCCCAGGCTGCGGGCGCTCCGGGCACATTCACCGGAAGAGGTCCGTATTTGGGCATTTCGGCGTGGCCCAGCGCTTTGACTTTTTCAATTGTCATGCCGCCTGGCGCAGGACCACTGGCGTTGAGCCCGTGCAGTTTCCCGCCGTGCCAGACCAGTGCAAATGAGTCACCGCCAATGCCGTTGGCAGTCGGCTCCACCACGGTCAAAGCAGCAGCGGTGGCAATGGCGGCGTCAATGGCATTGCCACCAGATTGCAAAACCTGAAGTCCCGCCTGCGCGGCCTGGGGTTGCGATGTGGCGACCATGCCGCGCTTGGCGTACACCACGTTGCGGCGTGAGGCATAGGGGTAATTCAGGGCATCAAAATCAAGCATGGATATCGCGCTATTTTTGCCGTGGATCGAGTGCGTCGCGCAGTCCGTCACCCAGCAGGTTGAAAGAAAGTACCAGCAAAAAAATGGATACGCCCGGCCACAGCGCCATCCACGGTGCATTGTCCATATAGTTTTTGGCGGTGTTGAGCATACTGCCCCAGCTCGGCAAGGGAGGTTGTTGTCCGAGTCCCAAAAACGAGAGACTGGCCTCCGCAATAACGGCAGCCGCAATCGACAGCGTGGCCTGCACGATGAGCGGCGGCATCACGTTAGGCAGGATATGGCGCAGTGCAATTCGCCAATGGGGGTTACCTACGGCACGCGCCGCTTCGATGTAGTCCTCGACCTGGATTTGCAGTACCTGTGCGCGGGTAAGCCGGATAAAAACGGGCATTGCTGACACCCCGATGGCCACCATGGCATTGTTGAGGCTGGGACCCAAAAATGCAGACAGTGCGATGGCAAGAATGAGAAACGGCACCGCCAGCATGGCGTCCGTGAATCGCGAGATCACGCCGTCGGTCCAGCCGCCGGCATAAGCCCCGAGCAGGCCGATTGGAATGCCCAGAAGCATCGAAATTCCGACTGACACCAGTCCGGCCATGATGGAGGCGCGCCCACCCCAGATCACGCGGGAGAAAACGTCGCGGCCAATCTCATCGGTGCCAAACCAGTTCAGATGGCTGGGTGCCATGCGAATCGCCGACCAGTTGGTGGCGACGGGGTCGTAGGGCGCCAACAGCGGCGCGAACACCGCCAGAACAACAAAGCCGAGTACGACGGCCAGTCCGACGATTGCGCCCTTGCGGCGCCACAAGCGACGCAACGCGCGCCCGGCCGGACTGGATTC
>CAIOLZ010000040.1 GCA_903859265.1 uncultured beta proteobacterium | reverse complement strand
GATGGAGGCGTCCACAACCCGCAAGCGCGCAATGCCGTGTACACGCAAGCGTGCATCCACCACCGATGTGGCCGCATCCGGTCCCATCGCGCAGGTGCAGGAGGCGTGGTACACCGAACCGGCACGCGTGCGGAAATCTTTCAAGACATCCTCATCGCTTTGCACCGCCAGGCCCGGCAGGTGTTCGCTTTGGAGTATGTCTGCCAGCGGCTTGGAATTGGCAATGCTGCGCACCATGCGCGAGCCTTCCACAATGTCACGGAGGTCGTGGTCGGTGCTCAAAAAATTCGTGGTGATGGCGGGCTTGTCCAGCGGGTTCGAAGAACGGATGGTCACACTTCCGCGGCTGGTGGGCACACAGGTGTTGAATGAAATCAGGAACGCGGAAAACGGGTCCGGATTGGTCAGCTTGAAACGTCCGAGCCTGACGTTGGCGGCGCTGTAGCTGATGGGGTTGAAATACAGGTGCAGATTGGGACGCTCCAGCCCGGCACGGCTGCGCACGAAAGCGCCCGCCTGATTCACGCTCATCCCCAGGGGCCCTCTGCGGGTCAACAGGTAGCGCGCACCGGCCCATAGCTTGCCCCTCCATGATCCCAGGGAGTCATTGAGGGTAGGTACTTTGGATTTGAAAAAATACGAGACGCACAAATGGTCCTGCAAACCCTGACCCACGCGCGGCAGGTGGTGGACCAGGTTGACGCCATGTTTTTCAAGCAGAGCCTGATCGCCGATGCCGCTGAGTTGCAAAAGCTGTGGCGAGTTGATTGCGCCGCCGCTCAGGATGACCTCTTTGCGGGCATGAAAGCTGTGTTTGGCACCTCTGATCAGGCACTCCACGCCGACTGCGACCTTGTCCTCAATCAGCACTTTGGTGACGTGTGCGTGGGTCTTGAGCGTGAGATTGCCGCGCTTCAAGGCCGGTCGCAAAAATGCATTGGATGCGGATGCGCGCACGCCATCGCGAATAGTCATCTGCCACAGGCCAAACCCCTCTTTGCGCTCGCCATTGAAGTCGGCGGTTCTTTCGTAGCCCAATGCTGCTCCGGCGTCCAGAAACCGGCTGCACAAAGGATGCACCTGGTCGGCAAAATCGCTCACCCGCAATTCGCCACCGGCACCGTGGTGTGCATTGGCACCGAAGACATGGTCCTCCGATTTTTTGAAGTAGGGCAACACCTCGTTCCAGCTCCATCCCGGGTTTCCTGCTGCGGCCCAGTCGTTGTAATCGCCTTCCTGCCCGCGGATATAGACCATCGCGTTGATCGAACTGCTGCCTCCCAAAACTTTGCCACGCGGCCAATAGGAAGCGCGGCCATTCAGCGCGGCATCGGGCTCGGTGTGGTAGCCCCAGTTGTATTTGGGGTCCGCAAACGTCAGGCCATATCCCAGCGGCACTTGTATCAGCGGGCTGCGGTCGGAACCCCCAGCCTCCAACAGCAATATCTTGTCTTTTCCGCTGGCACTGAGCCTGTTGGCCAGAACACAACCCGCAGAGCCAGCGCCGATAACAATGTAGTCAAATTCAGTCATAAAGAGGAACGATGCTGAGCCAGCATGGTGACCCGAAGGCTGGCTATTGCAACGAAAGTTTCACACCAAACTCCAGCGCAGCGTCCAACACGGTGCTGAGCTGGTCATACGCATAGGTGCTGAACACCAGCATGTCAAAGCTGTCTGCGCCCAGGCGGTGCAGGACGCAAGGGACATGGTGTGTTCCGGTCAGCCGGACTTCCCCGACCGGGAAGGCCGCGCCGCGCAGGTCCAGCGGGAAGAGCTTGCCAAGCGTCGCGTTGCAGCGCATGCCTTCAATGTGAATGCGACAGCGCGCGTGACCGAGGTCAGTGACCGAGCCGATGTCTGGCGTGACGATTTCCCGCAAGGAGCGGGCAATGTCTTTGCCATCCTCAGGCAGGACCAGAAACTCTTCCGGCCCGGTGCGCATCACCAGTCCCGCCGTCGTGCTGGAGGTTTGCCCCGTTTTTGCCGGCAAGGCGCCCCACGCATTGTTCAGTGCTGTGCAAAGCCCATCGATGCCACTTATCCAGGTGCTCACCAAAGCCGTGCCCGGCAGCAGTGAAGTGGTCAGGACTACCCCGATTTCGCCAGCAGCGTTGGGGAAAGCACCACCCTCATGGCCTGCAAAAGGGCTTGTCAGGGGGCCGGGCGCGGACTTTGATGCGGGGCGGGTTTGCAATGTATCAACCACGGTAACGCTCTCCTTCGGGGTCCAGGAAGCAGGGATCTACAACCTTGAGTTGGTATTGGCGTCCATGCACTGGTGACGCTGCAATAACGGTTTTTCCAATATGCGTCTTGCCACCCTGCAGCAGGCCCAGCGCTATGGCTTTGCCAACCGACTTGCTGTAGGTGGTGCTGGTGATATGGCCGCGCCCGTGACCCTTGATGGCGTCATCTGCAAAAAACAAGATGGCGCCATTATTAGGCGGCTCGTTGGCATCCACTGCCTCAAGACCAACCAATGTAGGGCGGTCGGGACGCACCAGCACTTCGCTGCGTCGCAGTGCGTCACCCCAGAAAGGTTTGAGTTGGCTGGCCATCTTGCCTGCGCCCATGTCGTCAAGTGTCGTGCGCCCATCCATTTCGGAGCCCACCACATGGCCTTTTTCAATGCGCAGCGAGCCCAGTGCTTCCAGACCGTAACTCTGCAGGTTCTGCGGCTTGCCCGTCTCGAGCAGATGGTCCCAGACCGCGCGTCCGAAGTGGGTCGGGGTGTACACCTCGTAGGCCATTTCACCGGAGAACGTCAAACGGATGATGCGCACATTCACACCCTGCAACATGCCGTATTGCGCGCCCTCCAGGGTGGCATCGAGCACGCCCATGAACGGGAATGCCTCGTTGCTGAAATCCAGGCTGGGGAACGCGGCACGCATCACATCGCGCACTTTGGGTCCTGCCACGCTCATGGCAGCCCATTGGTCGGAGATGGACGCCACCGTCACCCGTAACTCGGGCCACACCACTTGCAGTAAAAATTCCAGATGGCTCATTACCCGCGCTGCCTGCGCCGTGGTGGTGGTCATGAAGAATTCAGTTTCGGTGATGCGGCTGGTGGTGCCGTCGTCCATCACGATGCCGTCTTCGCGCAGCATGAAACCGTAGCGTGCCTTGCCCACCGGCAGTTTTGCAAAGCCATTGACATAGACGCGATTGAGGAACTCGGCGGCGTCCGGGCCCTGTACATCGATCTTGCCTAGTGTTGACACATCCGCAATGCCAACGCCCTCGCGCACGATGGCCATCTCTGCCTTGTAGGCCTGCGACAAATTGTCACCGTGGGTGCGGTACCACAGGGGGCGCATCCAGTAACCGGCTTCCATCATGAACGCGCCATTGGCGGTATGCCAATCGTGCATGCTGGTGCGCCGCACCGGAGCCAGATGGGCGCGAACGCTGCGCCCGGCCAGCGTGCCAATGGTGGCCGGTGTGTAGGGCGGGCGGAAGGTGGTCGTACCAACATCAGAGACCCCCAAACCACGTTTGGCAGCCATCAGTGCCAGCGCGTTGAGATTGGAGGTTTTGCCCTGATCAGTGCCCATGCCCAGCGTGGTGTAGCGCTTGAGATGTTCCACTGACTGGTAGCCCTCGAGGTGCGCGAGGTCGATATCGCTGACGGCCACGTCGTTTTGGAAATCGACAAACGTTTTGTCGATGGGCTTGGCCATCACGATGGGCCCCACGCTGCTGAATGCCAGGTAGGTGCCGCGTGAATCCGGTGCCTGTGGCGTTTCGCCCACAACGCTTTTGCCACAGATCGCGGCTGCCTGATGCGCAGCGTCCCAGCCACTTTGAATGGCAGCAGTGATCGTTTGCGTACCCATCATGCTGCCAGCACCGAAGTGGGCACGGTCAAAACCGCCAGGTACGAAACTGGCGAGGTCGGGGCGGTACAACGGCCGGATACCTCGATGGGAGCTGAGGTGGACCGACGGCGTCCAGCCACCGGACATGCCGATCACATCCACTGGTAAATCCGGACCTGGTGCGCCGGTTTTGCCGGATGCAATGTCATAGCCCACCAGGGAACACCGGTTGACACGGTGTGCCCCCTGCACCTGAGCGATGGCAAAACCGGGCATTACCTGCACGCCCGCCGCTTTGGCTTCGTCGAGGAGCATTGGGCTGACCTGCCT
>CAIOLZ010000039.1 GCA_903859265.1 uncultured beta proteobacterium | reverse complement strand
TTGCGTGCGTCGGGCATGCGGTTGGGAATCAGCACACATACACCTGAAGAACTGGCGATTGCGAGGGCTGCCCGGCCCTCCTATCTGGCCATCGGCCCTATCTATCCGACCACTCTCAAGGTGATGCCCTATGCCCCGGTGGGGCTGGCGCAACTCGTGCAATGGACGGCGCTGGCGGGCGATGTTCCGGTCGTCGCGATTGGCGGCATCACGCTCGCTGCGTTGCCGGATGTCATGGCCTGTGGTGTCAGCGGCGTGGCGGTTGTCAGCGCGGTGACGCAAGCGGCCGATCCGCAAGCCGCAGCTTTGGAAGGGCTGCGACTTTGCGCTCTTTCCAGGAGCTAAATCAAGCCGCCAACCATCACGTGGTGTCGGTCGTAACTTTCGGTGGGTTTGCAGCAGCGTTGGCGCGGTCGAGGCGCTCCTGCGCCATCTGTTCTTCGAGCTGATTGCGGCCCTCCTTCACAACGGCAATGAGTTTGGCCGGGTCGTGGTAATGCGGGTGCAGTTTCTCAAACAGTTCCAGGTTGTGCTGGCGAAACCGGCGGGCGATGGCGTGGGCCTCTGCGGGCTCCTGCCCCAACAGTTCGAGCACGCTGCGCGCGCTGCGCAAGCTGGACTCAAACAGCTCGCGTTGGACCAGCATCACATTGCGGTCGCGCAGTTTGTTCCAGTGCGTCACGTCGCGCGCACGGGCCACGATCTGCAGATTGGGAAAGTGCGTGCGCGCCAAATCCACAATTTCCAGCGACTGCTCCACGTCGTCCACCGCAACGACCAAAATTTTGGCGGTGGCTGCGCCTGCGGTGCGCAATAAATCCAGCCGTGTGGCGTCGCCGTAAAAGACGCGGTAACCAAAGTTGCGTGCGACCTCAATCATCTCGGCGTCATGGTCCAGTACGGTGGCAGGCAGGCCTTGTGCGAGCAACACGCGGGCAATGATCTGTCCGTAGCGGCCAAAGCCGATGATGATGGTGGGCGCGTTTTGCGGTTCCGAGATTTCCTCGAGTTGCGGGACACCGCAATCGGCAAATCGGGGCAATAGAAGCTTGTCAATCGCAACCAGAATGAGCGGGCTCACCAGCATCGATACCGCCACAGCGCCAATCAACAGCGACCCCGTCTGCTCCGAAAAGACGTGCGCTCCCGTTGCTGCCCGGAACACAACAAACGCAAACTCACCGCCTTGTGCCAACAGCAGTATGAACAGGGGACGTTCCTGAAAAGGCAATTCGATAATCCGTGCCAGCAGGTAAATCACGATGCCTTTCGCAGTCAGAAAGCCCACCACGATCAAGGCCATCCAAAGTGGCGACTGGCGCAGAACACCAAAGTCAATGCTCATGCCTACGGCCATAAAAAACAGGCCCAGCAAAAGGCCCTTGAAAGGTTCGATGTCAGTTTCCAGTTCGCGCCGGTATTCGCTCTCTGCCAACAAAACACCCGCCAAAAATGCACCCAGTGCCATCGACAAGCCAGCCAGCAACATCAAGCTCGCAATGCCAACGACCAGCAGCAGGGCCGCTGCCGTGAAAATCTCCGGCGTGCGGGAGCGCGCGATCCATCGCAGCACTGGGCGCAGAAGCAAGCGGCCCCCCAGCACGATGGCGGCGATGACGCCCACAATGCGGGCCAGTTCCCAGGCAAGGCTGGGTTGGGCGGCCGTGTCAACTTGAGACGTCACTGCCAACAGCGGCAAGAGCGCCAGAATTGGAATCGCGGCCACGTCCTGAAACAGCAAAATTGCGAACGCCGCCTGCCCGCTGCTGTTGGCCAACTGGTTGCGCTGCGCCAGCACTTGCAGGGCAATCGCGGTGCTCGATAGCGCCAGACCAAGCCCCGCAACCAGTGCCAGCCGCCACCCCGCGCCACACGCCATGGCACCGATGGCCAGCGCCAAGGCGCAACCGATCACTTGGGCGCTGCCCCAGCCGAAGATGGATCGGCGCATGTTCCACAGCCTGCGGGGTTCGAGTTCCAGACCCACCAAAAACAGCATCAGCACGACGCCGAATTCAGAAAAATGCAGGATGTCCTGCACGTTGGTCACAAGCCCCAGGCCCCAGGGGCCAATGGCAATGCCTGCCGCAAGATAGCCAATGATGGGCCCAAGTCCCAGCGCCTGGCTCAGGGGCACGGCGACGACGGCGGCGCACAGGTAAATAAAGCTGCTGGCCAGCCAGGCGGGCGTCTGTTCCATGGGAGTCCTTCGCAGGTATTGGGCGGGCAGTGGCTAAACCCGTAACATATCGCATCGCGGTTTTGATAGGAGACGCTGATGCCTGTAATCGTTATAGCCAACCCCAAAGGAGGCGTCGGCAAATCCACCTTATCCACCAACGTCGCTGGCTACTTTGCATCACAAGGCCACGCCGTCATGCTGGGTGATGCCGATCGTCAGCAATCCTCGCGCCTGTGGCTTGGATTGCGGCCTGCGCATGCCCGGCCCATCAGCACCTGGCAAATGGAGGACGACCAACCTGCCAAACCACCCAAGGGCACGACGCATGTGGTGCTGGATACACCGGC
Organism: uncultured beta proteobacterium; assembly: GCA_903859265.1. Classification (GTDB taxonomy): domain Bacteria; phylum Pseudomonadota; class Gammaproteobacteria; order Burkholderiales; family Burkholderiaceae_C; genus Allorhodoferax. Next base: position 1,753 of record CAIOLZ010000039.1, on the reverse strand, counting down.
AGGATTGCACGGAAAGCGCTTCAAGGACTTTATGAAACTGGCCGACAAGGTCATCGTGCCTTTGCAGCCCAGCGTGTTTGATATTTTTGCGACCCGCGCTTTTCTGGACGAACTGGCCCAGAGTCAGCACGCCGCCAAGGCGCGTGTCGGCATCGTCGGGATGCGGGTCGATGCGCGCACGATTGCGGCTGACAAACTGCATTCCTTTGTCGAGTCTGCGGGCTTGCCGATGCTGGGCTATTTGCGTGACACCCAAAATTATGTGCATCTGGCGGCACAGGGGTTGACCGTGTTTGACGTGGCCCCCAACAGAGTGGCGCGCGATCTGGAACTTTGGGCACCTATTTGCGAATGGCTGGACGCGCGCTGAACTGCATGAAAAAATTTGAATCGCTCGCAGCGCTCAGCGCTTTGGTCGGGCAGTGTGTTGCCACCAGTGATTGGGTCACGGTCACTCAGGATCAGATCAACCAGTTTGCGCAAGCCACGGGTGACCACCAATGGATTCACGTGGATACGCAGCGCGCCCAAAGCGGACCTTTCGGCCAAACCATTGCCCACGGATTTCTGACCCTTTCGCTGTTGCCGCAGTTTTTTGAAAACGCAATCGCGGTTGAGGGCGTGCGCATGGCCGTGAACTACGGCCTCAACAAAGTGCGTTTCCTGGCTCCGGTGCCAGTCAACAGCCGCTTGCGGGCGCATTTCACACTCGTCGAGAGTGACCCGATTGAGGGCAATGGTGTGCAAATGCTGTGGGAGATGCGGGTGGAGCGGGAAGGTGCTCAGAAACCGGTGTGCATCGCGCAATCCCTGTTGCGCCAGTACGCTTAGTCAGCCAAATCCGTTTTGCCGCCACGCTTCAAAAACGGTGACCGCCACGGCATTGGACAGATTCAGGCTGCGTTGTCCTTCGCGCATTGGCAGTTTCAGACTTTGGCCCGGTCCGAACGATGCACGCACCGCATCGGAAATGCCCTTGGTTTCGGAGCCGAACACCAGCCAGTCTCCGGCTTTGAATTGCACGCCGTAGGGACTTCGGGTGCCGCGGGTGGTGAGCGTGAAAAGCCGATCGGGGTCGGGTTTTTGCGTTGTTAAAAATTCCTGCCAACTGGCATGGCGGCGCAGCGTGGCGTACTCGTGGTAATCGAGGCCTGCACGGCGCATGTGCTTGTCGTCCATTGAAAACCCTAGCGGCTCGACCAAATGCAGCGTGCAGCCTGTGTTGGCCGCCAGCCGGATGACGTTGCCGGTGTTGGGCGGGATTTCGGGCTCTACCAAAACGATATGGAACATGCCCGAATTATTCAGGATTCCGTGCGTGCGAAGACCAGCGCCGTGATGTGCGCGGCACCCGCTTGTCGCAACGCCGCTGCCGCAGCGTGCAGGCTCGCACCGCTGGTCATCACATCGTCCATGAGTACGATGCGCTTGCCCTCGACCAGGTGGCGCTTCAATGGCTCCACGGCATAGGCGTCCCGCACATTTTGCAGGCGCTTTGTCCGGGGCAATGAACTTTGGGGCGGCGCGTCCAGGATGCGCAGCAACAAATCGTCGCGCACTTTTGATTTCTGCAAGGCATGGGCCACCAGACGGGTCTGGTTAAAGCCCCGTTCCAGAAGCCGTGTGCGGGTCAGAGGCATTGGCAAAAGCCAGTCAGCGTCATCCAGCGCAGGCTCCACCCATGGCGTGCTGCGCATCAGCGTCGCCATCGACCGGGCCCACGCAGTCTGGCCATGAAATTTGAATTTCACGA
>CAIOLZ010000038.1 GCA_903859265.1 uncultured beta proteobacterium | reverse complement strand
GTGGTTAACCTGTATCCGTTCGAGTCCACCGTTGCTCGGCCCGGCTGTACGCTCGAGGATGCGATTGAAAATATCGACATTGGCGGCCCTGCCATGGTGCGCAGCGCCGCCAAAAACTGGAAAGATGTGGCCGTGCTCACTGACGCCTCGCAATACGCGGGTGTGATCGAAGAACTCAAGGCCCAAGGCGCGGTAAGCCAGACAACCAAATTCGCCCTCAGCGTGGCTGCCTTCAACCGCATCAGCCAGTACGACGGCGCCATCAGTGACTACCTGTCTTCGGTGCAGTTCGGTGACGGTGTGCCCGATGGCGAGGCTCCCAAACTCGACCGGTTTCCCGGCCAGACCAATGGCCGTTTCGTCAAGCTGCAAGACTTGCGTTATGGCGAAAATTCACACCAGCAGGCTGCGCTCTACCGCGACCTGTATCCGGCACCCGGCTCACTGGTGAGCGCCCGGCAATTGCAGGGCAAAGAACTGAGCTACAACAATATTGCTGATGCCGACGCGGCCTGGGAATGTGTGAAGAGTTTTGACGTGCCTGCCTGCGTGATCGTCAAGCATGCCAATCCCTGCGGTGTCGCGATCGGTGCAAACGCGCTGGAGGCCTACGGCAAGGCTTTTAAAACGGATCCCACGTCGGCGTTTGGCGGCATCATTGCTTTGAATACGCCGCTCGATGAAGCCGGTGCCCTGCAAATTTCCAAACAGTTTGTCGAGGTGCTGATGGCGCCTGCTTATTCGCCTGCGGCCCTCGCGGTTTTTGCGGCGAAAGCCAATGTGCGAGTGTTGCAAATTGACCTGCCGGCGCCGCTGGGCACGCCCACCGACGGCAAGACCGATTGGCAAAACGGCCGCAACGCCATCGATATGAAACGCATAGGCTCGGGCATCCTGCTGCAGACCGCAGACAACCACCGGCTGGCTCTGGAAGACCTCAAAGTGGTCACCGTCAAGCAGCCTTCACCGGAACAATTGCAGGATTTGCTGTTCGCCTGGACCGTGGCGCAATTCGTGAAATCCAACGCCATCGTGTTTTGTGCCAACGGAATGACGATGGGTGTGGGTGCCGGGCAAATGAGCCGTCTGGATTCGGCGCGCATCGCCAGCATCAAGGCCGAGCACGCCGGGCTTTCCCTCACGGGCACAGTTGTCGCGAGCGATGCCTTCTTCCCGTTTCGCGATGGTCTGGATGTAGTGGTGGACGCGGGGGCGACCTGCGTCATTCAGCCCGGCGGGTCCATGCGCGATGACGAGGTGATTGCTGCGGCCAACGAGCGAGGTGTGGCCATGGTGTACAGCGGAGTTCGCCACTTCAGGCACTGATTTTTGTGCCACCGGCCTGAAGCGACCGGCCGATGCGATGCATGCCGGCGCAAGCCGGCGCGCAGCTGCACTGAACCGCCTGCAAGTTCAAAGCCCCCTGAACACCTCAGCCGCCGCCGCAACAGTCTCGGCAATGTCCGCATCCGTGTGCGCCGCGCTCATGAATCCTGCCTCATACAAAGCCGGTGCAAAGTAAATTCCGCGCTCAAGCATGCCGTGGAACAGCTTGTTGAATTTGGCGTTGTCGGTGGTCATGACCTTGGCGTAGTTCTGTGGCAACTCCGGAAACAGGAAAAAGCCGAACATGCCGCCCTCGCTGTCGCCACTGAAGTCAATGCCGCTTTGTGTCGCTGCGCCCTGGAGACCGCTCACCAGTGCTTGCGCCTTGCGGTTCAGGTCTTCGTAGAAGCCGGGTTTGGCGGTTTCGCGCATGGTGGCCAGACCGCAGGCGGTGGCCACCGGATTGCCCGATAAAGTACCTGCCTGATAAACCGGGCCCAGCGGCGCGAGTTGCTCCATCAACGCCCGCTTTCCGCCAAACGCCGCAAGCGGCATTCCGCCGCCAATCACCTTGCCCAGGACGGTCATGTCCGGTTCGAAACCGGGAATATCGCGCGCATAAATGCTTTGCGCACTGCCCAGTGCTACCCGCAGTCCCGTCATCACCTCGTCAAACACCAGGAGCGCGCCGTACTCGGTGCAAAGTTCACGGCAACGCTTCATGAAAGGTACCGATGCACGCACGAAATTCATGTTGCCTGCAATCGGCTCAATCATCACGCAGGCCAGATCTTTGCCATGCAGGGCAAATGCTTCTTCGAGTTGTCGCAGATTGTTGTACTCCAGCACCAGCGTGTGTTGAACGACTTCTGGCGGCACCCCTGCACTGGTCGGGTTGCCGAAGGTGGCCAGTCCAGAGCCGGCCTTCACCAGCAGGGCATCGGCGTGGCCGTGGTAACAGCCTTCGAACTTGATGAACTTGCTGCGCCCGGTGGCGCCCCGCGCGACGCGTAGCGCACTCATGCCGGCCTCGGTGCCGCTGCTCACCAGGCGCACCATGTCCATGCTGGGAACGCGCTGCAAAATCGCCTCTGCCAATTCCACCTCGCGTTCGGTCGGTGCGCCGAATGAGAAGCCTTCGAGCAACGCTTTTTGCACCGCCTCCACCACTGCCGGGTGGCCATGACCCAGAATCATCGGTCCCCATGAGCCGATGTAGTCGATGTAGCGCTTGTCATTGGCATCCCAGAAATACGCGCCCTGCGCACGGGCCACGAAACGTGGCGTACCACCGACGGCCTTGAAGGCACGAACGGGGGAGTTGACGCCGCCGGGAATCACCCGGCGTGCGCGTTCAAATAATGTCTGGTTGCGGTCTTCTTGCAGGGTCATGGTTGCGGTTTCGGCTTAGTGCCGCGTGTCGTTGGGAGAAATTTCAAAACTGGATTCATGTGCCTCACCACCTTCGGCTTCGTCGTCCTCGGGCTGCGCCCAGAACAGGCGGTCGGGTAGCACGTTGCCCATGCCCGGGCGGTAACCGTCCTCCAGGCACCGGTCAAGATAGCTCAGGGCTTCGGCGACTGCTTCGATCAATTCGGTTTCGCTGGCGATGAGCGCCGTAAGTGCCGCCGACAAAGTTTCCCCGGCCCCGGAAAACGTTGCCTCAAAGCGTTCAAATTTGTGCGAGCACAGCACCGCCGTGGGCGACGCCAGAACGTTGTCAATAAACTGGTCAGGAAGCGGGATGCCGGTGACCAGGGTGTAGGCAACACCAAATTCGTTGGCGGCACGCGCAATATCGCGCGCTGACGGGCTTTTTTCGGAACTCCACTCCGGCAAAAGCCAGCGCGACAAGGTGCTGTGGTTTCCAACCAACACCGTGGCCTGGGGTAACAAAAGTTCACTGCACGCGTCCTGATAGGCGTCGATCTGATCTTCCTGCCACCAGGACAGGTCCGGCATGTAAGCCACCAGGGGCACTTCTGAGTAGTCCGACGCCAGCTCAGACACGGCACTGAGGTTTTCCGGTGTGCCAACAAAACCCACTTTGATGGCCTGAACCGGCACGTCCTCCAGGATGACGCGGGCCTGTTCGGATACCGCTTCATCATCCATCGCGAAGTGGTCAAATATTTCCGAAGTGTCACGTGCGTAGGCCCCGGTGACCACGCTCAGCGCATGGGCGCCGACCGAGGCGATCGCCATCAAGTCCGCACTCAGTCCGGCACCCCCGCTGGGATCGTTGGCGTTGAAAACCATGACGCAGGCCGAGGCGGTGTCATCCTGTGCATCGTCCGCAGCTTCGCCGGACGCGAGGTTGGAAATTCTGGAGGCGGACTTGGTTTGTGGCATAGGTCAAGATGGTACAGCCAGCGAACCAGCGGTGGCGCCGAGGTGTTTTGCGTATATACAATCGTTGCAATCTATTAGAAGGCCCCTTAAGCTGTGACTGATACCAAAACCTGGATGTGTCTGATTTGTGGTTGGATCTATGACGAGGCGCTGGGCGCTGCCGAGCATGGGATCGCCCCCGGAACTTTGTGGGCCGATGTGCCCATGAACTGGACGTGCCCCGAATGTGGCGCACGCAAGGAAGATTTCGAGATGGTTCATATTTAGGCCGAATTTTCGGCGTGCAGACAGGCCCCCATGGGGTTTGTCCGATCAGGAGAGGGCATTGCCTTGTGAATACCAATGAATCTGCAATGAAGGTGCTGGTGGTGGACGATAGCAACACCATTCGACGCAGCGCCGAAATTTTTCTAAAACAGGGCGGTCATGAGGTGCTTCTTGCTGAAGATGGTTTTGATGCCTTGTCCAAGGTCAACGACTACCAGCCCAACCTCATCTTTTGTGACATCCTGATGCCCCGGCTTGATGGTTACCAGACCTGCGCCATCATCAAGCGCAATGCCCGGTTTTCCGCGGTTCCCGTAGTGATGCTCTCGTCCAAGGACGGCGTGTTCGACAAAGCCCGGGGCCGAATGGCAGGTGCCCAGGACTACCTCACAAAACCATTTACGAAAGAGCAACTCCTCCAGGCTGTGCAGCAGTTTGGCGTGGCCTTGCAAGGAGCAAATTGATGGCGATTCAGAAGGTTTTGATTGTTGACGATTCCAAGACGGAGACCATGTTCCTGACCGACATTCTTCAGAGGAATGGATTCGCTGTTCGCAGCGCTGAAAATGCAGATGAGGCATTGAAGCGGCTCAAGGAAGAGGCGCCGGACCTGATTTTGATGGATGTGGTGATGCCGGGCCAAAATGGTTTTCAGTTGACTCGGTCGATCAACCGCACGCCGGAATACAACACGATCCCGATCATCATGTGCACCAGCAAAAATCTGGAGACCGACAGGGTCTGGGGCATGCGCCAGGGGGCTCGCGACTACATCACCAAACCGGTTGACGCTGCGGACTTGCTGGCAAAAATCAAAGCACTAGGCTGATTTTGCACGATGGCAAATCGCGAAGCACTTCGAGAACTTCAAGCCAGGCTGGCCTCGCGGTTACAGGCGGCGCAAACGGGCGGCATGTCGGTGGCGTGGCTGGCTGTGATTGCGGCGGGCAGGCGCTATTTGCTACCGCTGGGGCAGGCCGGTGAGATCGTTCCCCTGTCTGGCATTCAAACGGTGCCCTATGCCAAGGGCTGGTTTCGGGGTGTGGTGAACATCCGGGGCGGTTTGTGGGGCGTTGTTGCCCTGGCAGATTTCCTGGCGGCCCAAGGTGATACCGCAGCCAGTACAGGTAATCCGACAGCCGCTGTGATGTCGGCCGAAGCCAGCGTTGTCACGCTCAATGCGCAGTTGGAAGTCAATTGCGCTGTGCAAGTTGATGTGCTGGCCGGCTTGCGTGGCAGTGAGGCGTTTACCAAGTCCGAGGCACCACCGGCCCAGGCGCCCGCTTATTTCGGCAATCGTCTGTTTGATTCCGAAGGGTTGGAGTGGCAGGAAATCAACCTGCGCGCGCTGGCCCAGTCTCCCCAGTTTTTGAGCATCAGTGCTTAGTTAGGGCAATACCATGTC
>CAIOLZ010000037.1 GCA_903859265.1 uncultured beta proteobacterium | reverse complement strand
TTCGCACGATGCTGCTCCACGTACCCGTCAGGTTTCGCAAATGCAGGGCGTCCGGCTTCGGAGCCGCCAGCGTTTCTTCGCAACGCCATGCCAGAAGCCCCCATGCAAGCGCACCGTAAACCGCCAGTGCCAGCAGCGCGGCGTGCCAGCTCAACAGCGCTGTCAACAGCCCCCCCAGGGGCGGGCTGGCGCAGGCAATGAGGCCGAGTCCACTGAGTCCTTTGGACATGACGGTGGCGCCCTGGGTCGGCTGGTACAGGTCGCGCACCACGGCCCGCGCGCACATCACGCCCGCGCCCATGGCCGCACCCTGCAGGGTGCGCCAAAGAATCAGTGACTCCATGCTTGCTGACAGCGCGCTGCCCACTGCGGCCAAAGCGTACGCGGCCAGCCCGATCAGCAAAATAGGGCGCCTGCCGAAGCGGTCTGACAGGGGTCCCCAAACCAGTTGCGAAATTCCGAAAGACAGCAGCAAGGCAGTCAGGGTCAGCTGGGCCCGTGACATGGCGGCGCCAAGGTCTTGTGTCAAACCGGGCAAGGCAGGCAGGTAGAGGTCGGTAGTGACGGGTTGCAGGCCCAAAAGAATGGACAGGGTCAGCACAATAAAGCCCGCTGACATTGTGTTGGGGGTCGGTTGCATGGGAGTGAGCGTATCAAATAGTGCCTGGGCTGGCCCTGGGGAGGCTCTTTAGCACTGCGCCGTTGGCCGTGTGGCGCAGCATTGCCAAAAGACCGGTGGCCGAGATGGTCAGTCCGACGGTGAGCGCAATCCAGAAACCTTGCGCGCCCATGGGGTGGGTGGGTGCCAGTGGCATCCACTGCGGCGCGAGCCCTAGCAGGCAACCCAAGGGCAAACAAATCCCCCAAAATGCGGTGAGGTGCAGGACCATGGGTGCGCGGGTCACTTTATAGCCGCGAATGGCGCTCATCGCAGCCACCTGAATGCAGTCGGGCAATTGAAAGAGCGCAGCCAGCATCAGCAGTTGCGCTGCCGCCTGGGCCACCGGGATATCGATGGTGTAGGCACGCGCAATCCAATGGCTGAAGGTGGCCATGCACAGCGCTGAAAAGAGTGAAAAAACCACGGTCACGGCTATCCCCACCCACGACCTGAACCGCGCCGCAGCTGCGTCACCTGCGCCCAGACTTTGGCCAACGCGGGTTAGTAGCGCCAGGGCAATGCTCAAAGGCACCATGAAGGTCAGCGAAGTGAAATTCAGGGCAATCTGGTGGGCCGATACCTCACGACTGCCGAACCTGGCGATCAGCAGGGCGATCAGGCTGAACGCACTCGTTTCGGCGAAGTGCGTGATGCCAATCGGAATGCCGAGTTTGAACAAGTGCCGCAGACTTTGGTTGTTGGGTGCTTCGTATTGCGCAAATGGCCAGGTGCTGCGGTAGGCCGGGCTGCAATGCATCCACGACAGCAACGCGATCAGGTTGAACCACACGCACAGCGTGGTTGCCCAGGCGCAGCCTACGCCGCCCAACGCGGGAAAGCCCAGGTTGCCAAACACCAGCAGCCAGTTGATCAGCCCGTTGAGTAGCAGGGCGGCCAGGGCAATGACCATCATCGGTTTGGTCTGGTTGATGCTGGTGCTGTAGCCATACAAAACGCGGTAGGCGGTAAATGCCGGCAGGCCAAAGCTGACAACACGGACAAAGCTTTTGGCCACATCGCGCACCTCGGGTTCTATCGGCATGTAGTCAAAAACAAAAGATGCGGATTGCGCCAGCACAAACGCCGTGGCCCCCACAACCAGCGCCTTCCAGAGTCCTTGCCGCACGACATGGGCCACGGCATCCAGATTGCGCGCACCCACATGGTGGGCGACCATCGGATTGACCGACATCACCAGGCCCATGATGGTCAGAATCACGATGTTCCAGATTGACACGCCAAGGGCAACACCGGCCAGATCAGCAGCCGACGCGTGCCCGGCCATGGCTACATCGACGACCGACATGCCCACCGTAGCGAGCTGCCCGACCAAAATGGGCCATGCCAGCTTCCAGAGCGCGCCTGTTTCCAGCAAAACGTCGTGCAGGTAGGGTCGGGGAGTTGCGGATGCGTTTTTATTTTTTTGTAGTTGCATGAACAGCGGGATTTTAGGTTGCGCGCTTTTTCCCTCCGTTTTGGCTGCCCAAAAGTAGTCGTTCGGGTTAACCCCTAATTTCCGATAAAAACCAATTTTTTCGCTGGAGATTTGAAAAAAATTCATTCCAAACCCGCGTTTATTCCTGTCGTTTAGCTGAATGGCACAGGCCAGCTGCAGACGAAATCGTTTAGATTCATCGGATTGACTCAAACGACAGATTTGAGAATGCTGCGGTGATCAAAAAGATCAGGGTCGTTCAACACGCAGTTGCCATTCAGTTCGCAAGTTTTAAAACAATGTAGGAGACACCATGACTTTTCGCTTTACGAAGCTCGCTTCCCACGTCGCAGTGGCATGTGCCACGATCGCATTTTCGGGTTTTGCCCTGGCCGCTGATCCCATCAAAATTGGTGTTTCGGGCCCTTACACCGGCGGATCCTCTTCCATGGGTGTGAGCATGCGTGACGGCGTCAAAATGGCCGTTGACGAGATCAACAAGGCTGGTGGTGTGCTTGGACGCCAATTGCAAATTGTCGAGCGCGATGATGAAGCCAAGAATGAACGCGGTGTGCAAATCGCGCAAGAGTTGATCAACAAGGAAAAAGTTACCGCAACCGTGGGCTTCATCAACACCGGTGTTGCGCTGGCGTCTCAGCGCTTCTACCAGGAAGCCAAAATTCCTGTCATCAACAACGTGGCCACTGGCTCGGTCATCACCCACCAGTTCGACGATCAGCCTGAAAACTACATCTTCCGCAATGCAGCGCACGACAGCATTCAGGCCCCCATGATTGTGGAAGAAGCGGTGACACGTCGCAAATTCAAGAAACTGGCGATCCTGGCGGACTCCACCAACTACGGACAGCTCGGTCGCTCGGATCTGGAAAAAGCGCTGGACCTCAAAGGTATCAAACCCGTTGCTGTTGAAAAATTCAACATCAAAGACGTGGACATGACCGCGCAATTGCTCAAGGCCAAGGAAGCCGGTGCTGAAGCGATTTTGACCTACGCCATCGGGCCTGAACTGGCGCAAATCGCTAATGGCATGACCAAGCTGGGCTGGAAGGTGCCGATGATCGGAAGCTGGACGCTGTCCATGGCCAACTTTATTGACAACGCCGGCCCCGGCGGCGAAGGTGCGCGCATGCCGCAGACCTTCATTCAGGAGCCAACCACGCCCAAGCGCCAGTCCTTCATCATCAGCTACCTGAAGACGTTCAACCCCAAGAATGCGCGCATTGATTCACCAGTTTCGGCGGCGCAGGGCTATGACTCGATTTACCTGCTGGCTGCTGCCATCAAGCAGGCCAATTCGACCGATGGCCCCAAGATCAAGGCCGCGTTGGAAGATCTGAAGACCCCGGTTGAAGGCGTTGTGACGACCTACAACAAACCGTTCACTGCGAAAGACCATGAAGCCATTACCGCCAACATTCCTGTGTTCGGCGAAGTCAAGGGCCAGCGCGTGGTGTATGCCTATGAAGCCGACTTCAAGAAGGCGTCCGAAGTGCGTGTCAAAGACGTGAATGCCAAGGGTGCGCTGACCGTGGTGAAGTAAGCGCTTTTCTTTGCCATAAAGAAAGGCATGCAAAGGCATCGCTCTGGCCCGTATTGGCTGGAACGGTGCCTTTTTTTAGAACCCTGCAACGACCCGGGTTGCAGCGGCAGTGTAATTTTGAGGGGCTCATACCATGGAAATTTTTCTGCAGCTGGTGTACAGCGGGATCGCGCTGGGCATGATCTACGCGGTCATTGCATTCGGTTATCAACTGACTTTTCAGACTTCGGATACGCTGAACTTCGGTCAGGGTGACGCGCTGATGCTTGGTGCCATGGTGGGCCTCACTCTGGTAAACCGGGGCATCAACTATTGGCTGATGCTACCCATCGTGATCGCATTCGGATTGGTGCAGGGCGCGGTCGTTGAGCGCATTGGCGTGGCTCCGGCGATCAAGATCAAGAGCGAGTTCGGCTGGATCATGTCCACGATTGCGCTGGGCATCATTTTCAAGAATGTGGCGGAAAACATCTGGGGCCGGGACGATCTGAAATTCCCTTCACCGCTGCCCGAATCGCCGATTAAATTCCTGGGTGCCAATGTGTTGCCCATGGAATTGCTGGTCGTCGTGGGCGCAATCGTGATGATGCTGGCGGTCGAGTTTTTCAACCGCAAAACCATTTACGGCAAGGCCGTGGTAGCCACATTCAACGACCGCGATGCCGCCAAGTTGATGGGCATCAACACGGGCCTGGTGATTACTTTTTCATATGCACTGTCAAGCGCTACAGCAGGTTTTGCTGGCGCGTTGATTGCGCCGCTGACGCTCACCGGTGCGACCATGGGCGCGGTCCTGGGCCTGAAGGCATTCGCGGTGGCCATTATTGGCGGACTGACCAGCGGGCTGGGCATTATTGTTGGCGGCATTATTTTGGGGGTGGCTGAAACCACCACCGGTTTCTATCTCTCCACGGGCTACAAAGACGTTCCCGGGTTGGTGCTGCTATTGCTGGTGCTGGCCTTCAAGCCGTCGGGTCTGTTCGGCAAATCCGCGATCAAGAAAGTCTGAAGATGAACAGCAAGTCACTCATTACGGGCGTTGCAGGCGCCGCGCTGCTGGCGGCGTTTCCGCTGATCACCGGCAACCCCTATTACATCCACATGGTCGGCACGATCATGATTTACGCCATTCTCCTGTTTGGTCTGGACATCGTGGTGGGCTACACCGGACAGGTGTCTTTGGGGCACGCGGGATTGTTTGGAGTAGGTTCCTACACCGCGGGCGTGCTGTTTTTGAAACTGGGGGCGCCACTGTGGCTGATCATTCCCGCCAGCATCGGGGTCACAGCGGGTTTTGGTGCATTGTTGGCGCTGCCCGCGCTGCGCGTGACGGGGCCGTATCTGGCCATGGTGACGCTGGCGTTTGGCACCATCATCCAGATTCTCATCAATGAAATGGACTTCCTGACGGAAGGGCCGCTGGGTATCAAAGTGCCCAAGCCCTCCATTGGTGGCTTTCAGTTGGACGAACATGGTTTTTACTGGATGGTGCTGGCCTTGATGGTGATTTCCCTGGTCGTGGTTGACCGGATATTGAAATCCCAGCTCGGACGCGCTTTTGAAGCCTTGCGGGGCAGCCCGGTCGCATCCGATTGCATGGGTGTTTCTGTCTATCGCTACAAGGTTTATGCGTTTGTGATCAGTGCTGGATTCGCGGGGTTGGCGGGGTGCCTGTATGCCTATTCTGAGCAATACATTTCGCCCAACACCTACAACTTCGAGCTCACAGTATTGTTCTTGCTGGCCGTCATCATGGGTGGGCGCAAAACCCGCTCGGGTGCCATGTTGGGCGCAGCGATCATTGTGTTGTTGCCCAAACTTCTCGACGATCTGGAAATGTTCCGGCAGGTCGCCACGGTGTTGGCAGTCCTGATGGCCATCGGTGCGGTTGTAGGCATTCTGCGCAAGATGACGACGCTGCGGCAAATGGCCTTGCCGGTGGTGGGAACCATTGCACTGGCAGGCTTTTCGTTCTGGCTGGAGTCCATCACCGACTGGCGTCTGAGTATTTTCGGACTGATGATTTTGTTTGTGGTTTATTACCTGCAGGACGGCATTGTCGGCTTTGCGAACAGTCTTTTTGTCCGCAAGGGCGTGCGAAAAAATGTCCAGGCCATGGCCGATGTGGACGCAGCGAAAGACGCGATCATGCAAGCTGCCAACACGGGTCACATTGAGCCCGGTCAAGATCTGCTGACGGCCACAGGCATCCTGATGCAGTTCGGCGGCCTCAAGGCGATCAACCAGGTTGACTTGCATATCCGCCGCGGCACCATTCACGGTCTGATTGGTCCTAACGGTTCTGGCAAGAGCACCATGATGAACGTGCTCACTGGCATCTATGTACCTACGGCCGGCAGCATTTCTTTTGCAGGCAGTTCGGTGGTGGGACGGACATCGTCTGATATTGCCTTGTCCGGTATTGCACGCACTTTTCAGAACGTGCAGCTGTTCGGTGAGATGACTGCGCTGCAAAACGTGCAGGTCGGTTTGCACCACACCTTTGCGAGTAACCTGGTCGATGTGTCGCTGCACAGCCCGCGCTACAAGCGTGAAGAAGCGGCATCGGTGGTGCGTGGGCTGGGCCTGATCAATTTTGTGGGCCTGGGCGACCTGGCCCAGGAAGAGGCGCGCAACCTGCCTTATGGCAAACAGCGCCTTTTGGAAATTGCCCGCGCCTTGGCGCTGGATCCACAGCTTTTGTTGTTGGATGAACCGGCGGCGGGCCTCACGGCACCCGACATCAAAGAGCTGGTCACCATCATCCGCAAAATCCGGGACCACGGAATTACGGTCATCCTGATCGAGCACCACATGGATGTGGTGATGAGTATTTGTGATCAAGTCTCGGTCCTCGACTTCGGCCAGAAAATCGCCGAAGGCAAACCTGCCGAGGTGCAGGCCAACGAGAAGGTGATCGAGGCTTATCTCGGTGGCACCGCCACCTGAAGGACACAGCATGTTGACTATCAAAAATCTGGAAGCCGGTTACGGCAAAGTGCAGGTGCTGCACGGTATTTCCATCGACGTTCCCAAGGGCAAAGTCGTCACGTTGATTGGCTCCAATGGCGCTGGCAAGACCACTACCATGCGTGCCATCTCCGGCATGATCAAACCCACTGCCGGCGAAATCGCCCTGAATGGCAAGCGCATTGACAATTTGGAGTCTTACACCATTGCCAAACTCGGCTTGGCGCATTCGCCGGAGGGGCGGCGCGTTTTTGCCACCATGACGGTTACTGACAACCTGATTCAGTGGGCGTTTCCGCGCCTGACCGGCAGCCGCCCGAAGGGGGATGTCGCGGGTGATCTGGAGCGCGCCCTGGAGCTGTTTCCCCGGCTCAAAGAGCGCCGCCTGCAGTTGGCGGGCACCTTGTCCGGCGGGGAGCAACAAATGCTGGCGATGGCACGGGCGGTGATGCTCAACCCCGAAGTGGTGCTGCTCGACGAACCTTCCATGGGTCTGGCGCCAATTCTGGTGGAAGAGGTGTTTCGCATCATTGAAGACCTCAAGTCACGCGGCGTCACCATGCTT
>CAIOLZ010000036.1 GCA_903859265.1 uncultured beta proteobacterium | reverse complement strand
TGCCCACCAGCACGTCCACCTCGCCGGAGTGCACCGCGGCCAACTGCGATTGCAGCATGCCCTTGAGCCGGGTGCTGTCCGCATCAATGCGCGCAACGCGCACGGGTTCGCCGTCGGGGCATTGCGCGGTCACCGAGCCAGCGCGTCGCACATCGCTGAGCAGCGCGGTAAGGTGCTCTTCCAACTGCTCGGTGCCGCGTCCTATGGGTGCAATGTCCGGGTTGCCACAGGCCGGGCAGGCGCGCGGCACGCGCTCGGTAAAGCCGCAATGGTGGCAGCGCAGGGTGCGGTCAATTTTGTGAAACACCCGAAACGCGCTGCAGTGCGGGCACTCGCTTTTCCAGCCGCAGTCAGCGCAGTGCAATACGGGTGCGTAGCCCCTGCGGTTCAAAAAAATCAGACATTGTTCGCCACGCGCTACACGCTCCTTGATGGCTTCAAGCAGGGGCAGCGAAAATACCGCCCTGCGCGGTTGATGGTTCATATCCACCCTGCGCACCAGCGGCAAGGCAGCGAGTTGCCCAATCCGCGAGGGCATGTGCAGGCGCATGTAGCGCCCGCCCTCCGATGCCGGCCGGCTGTGGTGCCAGCTCTCCAGGGACGGTGTGGCCGAGCCCAACACAACTTTGGCGCCCTCGAGCTGTCCGCGGTAAACCGCCAGGTCGCGGGCTGAATATCGCGCACCTTCGGAGCTTTTGTAGCTGGGATCGTGTTCTTCATCGACCACGATCAGGCGCAACTTCGGCATGGAGGCAAACACCGCCATACGGGTTCCCAGCACAATCCGCGCGCTGCCGCCGTGGGCACTGAGCCAGGCTTTGAGCCGCTGCGGATTGGTCATGCCGCTGTGCAGCGAGACCAGGGCATCGGCACCATAAAGGGGTGCAAAACGCGCTCTGAAACGTGCCTCCAGTTGTGGCGTGAGGTTGATTTCCGGCACCATGATCAGGGCCTGGGCGTGAGGGTCGGCGGCGAGCAGGTCCTGAACGCATTGCAGATAGACCTCCGTTTTGCCGCTGCCGGTGGCGCCGAATAGCAAAAATGGTCCTGGGTTCGCCGCAACTTGCGCCAGTACCTCGCACTGCTCCGAACTCAGAACAGGGGTGCAGGTCGCGGCGTTCTTGGCGCCATCGTTAGCCCCAAAGGCAGGATCATCTGGTGCTGTCAGGGTCTTGGCCCCAGGGCGCTTGAGTCTGCGCTCCATCTGGGCAGGCGATAGCTCGCGCAACTGTGGTGGAAGTGCGGCCAGGGCCACCTCACCCACCGAGCGTTGGTAATAGCGTGCTGCAAAGCCGACGAGCTGTTGCCAATGTGAACTCAGTGGCGCAATGCCTTCGAGCCTGCCGGAAATAGCGCGAATGCGCCCGGGGTCCATTTCGCCGTTTGGTGCATCCGACCCAGCGTCCCACACCACGCCCAACACTTCGCGTTTACCCAGAGGTACCCTGACCAGCGCACCGGTCGGCAAATTCGTGGGACTGCGGTAAGTGAGCACTGGCCCAAGTGCCGAATGGGCTGGGGAGTGTACTAACACGCACAGCCAATGGGATTCGTCCGGAGTCGGGATGTCCGATCCTGGGAGTTCTGCGGGGTCCAACTTGAGGTCTTTTGTTGATGTAAACCTTAGGTATTGCGCCTAAGTCCTTGATCTAGAACCACTTTATATGCGTTCCAAGGTTTCTGTGGATAACTTTGTTCATATCTTCTCAACGATTACGGTAAAGCCTTGATTTTCAAGGTTTTCGCTGATTTGCCCGCAAAACCAGCAAACTTTTAAGTCCTTATGAATCAAATACTTACGAGCGCTATGGAGTTTGTAGCGGGCGGACGAGGGGTGTCGCGTTGCTGCATTGCCGCACCACCATTTTTGTGCATAAGTTTAGATGGGAGCCGCTTTACAAGCCTCAAAAACATGGTAGGCGATGCGCCCGGAGCTACATCCGCACCCGTTTGGAGTGCTGGTGCACCGCATTTACCAAAGCGGATACATTTTCGGGCGGTGTGTACTGGCTGATGCCGTGACCCAAATTAAAGATGTGTGTTGGTCCGGTTCCGCTGCCGCCATACGGCTTGCCGAAACTGTCGATCACTTTGCCGACTTCTGCAGCGATCTGTTCGGGCTGTGCAAACAGCACGTTGGGGTCAATATTGCCCTGCAGAGCTTTGCCGGGGCCGTTGTCTGCGCCACCGACGAGCGTGCGCGCAGCCGCCAAGTTGACAGTCCAGTCCAGGCCCAGCACCTCACAGTCCAGCGAAGCCATGTCCGTCAACCAGCCCCCGCCGCCCTTGGTAAACACAATCCGTGGTACTACTTGCCCATCCGTTCCGACGCGCTTGAGCTGCGCCAGCACGCGCGCGGTATAGGCCATGGAAAAGGTCTGAAAGGCACCATCTGCCAGCACCCCGCCCCAGCTGTCAAAAATCATCACGGCCTGCGCGCCGGCGTCGATCTGGGCGTTGAGGTAACTGGCGACCGCGTCCGCATTGACGGCCAGCATACGGTGCATCAGATCGGGTCGCGCATACAACATCGTTTTGACCAGCCGGTAGTCGTCTGACCCCTTGCCCTCGACCATGTAGCAGGCCAGTGTCCAGGGGCTGCCGGAGAAACCAATCAGAGGCACCCGCCCTTGCAGTGCGCGGCGGATGGAGGTGACCGCGTCAAAAACGTACCGCAGCTTGTCCATGTCGGGCACGGCAAGTTGCGCGACTGCCGTCTCGTCGCGCACGGGCGACGCGAAACGCGGGCCTTCGCCCTGTGCAAATGACAAACCCAGGCCCATCGCGTCAGGAACGGTCAGGATGTCACTGAACAAAATTGCGGCATCCAGCTCATAGCGCTCCAATGGCTGCAAAGTGACTTCAGTAGCAAAGTCGGTGTTGGTGGCCAGTCCCATGAAGCTGCCGGCTTTGGCCCGTGTGGCGCAATATTCCGGCAGGTAACGCCCGGCCTGACGCATCAGCCAGACCGGCGTGTGGTCGGTGGCCTGGCGCAGACAGGCGCGCAGGAATGTGTCGTTTTGCAGCGGTGCGAAAGCGTTGGTGGGGTTCGAGGAAGTCATCTGGACATTGTTGTAGTTGGCAAACTGCAGCGCACTCTACACCAAGCGTGCATGGTCAATTTTCAGGCAACGGTTTTGTACCGCCCAAAGCCCTGCATCCCGTGCTCGCTCGATTGCAGCAGCATTTTCAATACCCAGTTGCAACCACACCGCTTTAGCACCGACGGCGATCGCCTCGTCCACGACGGGCGGCACCGCTTCTGAATTGCGAAAAACATCAACCAGTTCGATACGGTGCTCGGCCGCCGCCGCTGCCAGTGTCGGATAGGCTTTCTCGCCCAGTATCGCGCTGGCGTTGGGGTTGATGGGAATGATTCGCCAGCCATGCGCTTGCATATAGCGTGCAACGCCATAGCTGTCCCGGTGCGATTTGGGCGACAAACCAACGACGGCGACACAGCGGTAGTTTGCAAGAATGTGGACAATGGTTTGCGCTTCATCGGCGCCAGCCGGGTGGAGCCCGGGCGTCACGGCAGGCCCGCCAGCGCAGCACGCAGTTCGCTAGCGCCCAATATCTCCGTGAACACCACCGGTGCGTGGCCGGGTTGGTACAGCACGTAAACCGGTACACCACTGCGGCCCAGGCCCGCCAATGCCTGGGTAATAGCAGGATCGCGTCGCGTCCAGTCAGCCCGCAGCAGTTGAACTTTCTTGGCCAGGAAATCTGCCATGACCCCGGCGCTGGCCAATGTCGTTTTCTTGTTGTACTGGCAGGTAATGCACCAGGCTGCCGTGAAGTCCACAAACACCGGTTTACCACCCGACAGCGCGGCTTCAACCCGTCCCGGGGCCCAGGTTTGCCAGGCGCCGGACTGCGCCGTGCCAGGCGCTTCTTCCAGCTTCAAGAAACTGCCACCGTCGGACCAGAACAAGGCAACTGCGCCCAGCACAGACACAACCATCAGCACCCTTCGGCTGTTACCGTGCTGTTGTGCCGACCAGGCGGCCAGCGCCACGACCAGCAAAAAACCCAGCAGGCTGGCCGCGCCATCTATACCGCTCAAATGCCCCGATACCCCAATGAGCCACACCACCGTGGCCCACATGGGAAACGCCATGAAGCGGCGCAGCGTTTGCATCCACTGACCCGGCTTGGGTAGCCACTTTCCGACGACCGGGAACCAGCTTGAGACTAAATACGGTAGTGCAAGACCGACCCCAAGCGCCGCGAAGATGGCCAATGCCTGTGGCGCGGGCAAGGCTATGGCATAGCCTAATGAAGCCCCCATAAATGGCGCCGTGCAGGGTGACGCAATGGCGACTGCCAGCACCCCGGACAAAAACGAATCCGCCAGCGGGTGGCGCAGTTGAAGACCGCCCAGTTCAGATGGCAAGAGGTTGCCTACTTCGAGCAGACCCATGAGATTGAGTCCGAGCAGGGTAAACAGCAGTGCCAGCGCCGCGATCACAGCGGGCGACTGCAATTGAAACCCCCAGCCCAGCTGTTCTCCGCTGGCACGAAGCCCCAACATCAATCCACCGAGCGCCACAAACGACAGCACCACGCCGGCGCTGTAAGCCAGGCCCTGCAGACGGCGCTGGCCAGACTTTTTTTCGTGTCCACTGGCAAAGGCCAACACCTTGATGGCCAAAACCGGGAAAACGCAGGGCATCAGGTTCAGGATTAACCCACCCAGCACCGCACTGGCCAGAGCCAGCAGCCAGGCACTGCCGGATGCGTCCACGCCGGCAGGCACTGCGGCGACGGCCGGGGCCACCGCCGCGCCCTGCACTTGCGGCTGGCTCGGCGGCGGCCAGACGCCCTCGACGGTTGCAACAGTGCGCAGCGATTTGCCATCCGACGCCAACACCCAGGGCAAGCTGCCCGGTGTGCCTGAACGCAGGTCCGAAAGCGACAAACGCGCCGACCAGACCGGCTGGGCACCCTCGGACCAGGCTTGTGTTCCGACATGTTGCGCAACTCCCCAAACCACCGCATCGTGGCTATCCGGGGCGCGTGCAGTTTCTACGATCTCAGGGGTTTCGGGCATTGCAGTAATGCTTTTGCCACGCCAGTTTGCAGGCAAGCCGCTGACGCGCAGCAGCATTTGCTGCCCGTCAATGGTCGCCCGCGCTGTGCCTGCTCCTGGGCCATCCAGCGACGTTGGCGCAGCGCTCCAGGCGCCTGAAAAATCAGCCCCATGCGATGCCGTTGAGCCCTTGAGCGGCAACTGCAAAAGAAACTGGCCTTCCTGCGGCACACACTCTTGCTTGCAGACCAGCCAGGACGCATGCAGCTTGACGGGCAGCACGCCAGCCGCGCCCGGCTTGAAGGCAGGCGCCACCGTCAAGCGCACCGGCAGCAACACCACACCCTCATAGCCAAAGTTCGCGAGGCTTCCAATCGCGATTTTCTGGGGCGCTGGCCACAGGATGTCTGAAGCGTTGACGCCTGCGGGCAGGTCCCAGTCAAGCCGGGTTGGCAGGCCAGAGTCACCCGGATTCACCCAATACGTGTGCCATTGGGGTTGGTGCGACAGCTGCAGCCCGACCCAGACGGTTTTGCCCGGACCCACGCCGTCTGGCGCATGGG
>CAIOLZ010000035.1 GCA_903859265.1 uncultured beta proteobacterium | reverse complement strand
CCAGTTCCTGATGGCCGACTCGCAGGGCGCTGGACCGTCACCGCCTGGCTTGCAGTCGCATCTGCAAGCCCACAGGCGTCATAGTGAAAGCCATCAGTTCAGTGGGTTCGTGACCATCCCGGGTGCCCACAAACGCGATGTCAAAGCGGTTCAGCAGGGTGGCCATCGCCATTTTTATTTCCAGCAAAGCCAGGTAGCGCCCCGGACAGATTCGGGGGCCGGCGCCAAAAGGCATCGAAACGCGCTTGGGCGAGCTTGCAGTCTGGTTGCCGGTTGACGTGCCGGTGGTATGGCCTTCGCCAGTGTCGGTGCGGGATTCGGCCAGCCAGCGTTGCGGCAGAAAGGACCTGGCATCGGGCATGTGGACGTCATTGACTGAATCCACGCGCATCAGGGTGATGACCACGGTACCTTTGGGCAGGCGTACATCGCCTAAAACGGTCTCCCGCAGGGCTTCCAGCCCGAGTTGGGGAGCTACGGGCTTGAGGCGCATGGTTTCGTGGGCGCAGGCTTCCACGAAATCCAGCCGGCCAAGCTGCTCCAGCGTGAGCGGCTGGTCTCGCACGCATACCCGGCGCACTTCGTCGGTCGCCGCCTGTAGGGCCAAAGGGTTTTGCCAGAGCAAATGAAGCATCCACGCCAGAGTATTGGCTGTGGTGTCTTCCCCGGCCAGAAGCATCGTCAGGACGTTGCCGGCAACCTGCACATCGTCCATGCCACTGCCGGGCTGATCTGCTGCGGCAATCATGGCTTCGAGCAAATTGCCAGGCGCATCGCGCAGGGAAGGGCTGTCCTGCATGCGGGCACGCGCCTGTGCGACAAAGCCATTGACCGCTGCCATGACTTCGGGAATGCTGCGTTGCAGTGCACGGTCTTTGGCAGAGGGCAGCCAGCGGTGCCAGGGCAGCGGCGTGAATATGCGTTTGAACAGCAGCGGAAATATTTTGTCGAGATGCTGCTGTATGCGGTCTTCGTCGGATTCCAGGGTGTTGACCGAAGCCCCGAACGCCAGCCCGGCAATGGCGTCCACGGTAAAGCGCATCAGGTCCGACTGCAGATCGATCGTAGCGCCGCGGTCGGCCGCCTTTTGCCAGCGCTGGCCCAAGCGGTCCGCCACCTTCTGCAGCGACGGGAAATAGTTTTTGACATGCACCGGGTCGAAGCTCGCCATCACCATGCGCCTCTGCCGCCGCCACGTTTCGCCGTTGGCGCCAAAGACACCGGGCGGCAAGCCCATTTCGGTCCAGACTTGTTCGAGCCGCATGGTCCGGCTGAAACCGTCAGGCCGGTCACGCAGGGCCGATGCCACGAGTTTGTGGTCAGACACCACGACCAGATGGCGAGGGCCGATTTTTACTTTGTAAAACGCGCCATATTGGCGCGCCCAGGCTTCAAAAATAAGGTGCGCCCGGCTGGGCTTGAACCGGAGCGCGTTGCCAAAAATCGGCAATCCCCTGGGGCCGGGCAAGTCCTTGAGTTCGCGCAGCAAAGAATCGCCGATCGAAGCTGCCTCAGGCGCGCTCCCGGTCGCGCTGTTGTCGATCGCTGATTGCATTGTGGGTGCTCCGGTATTTCGTCCAATATTCGGCGGCAATGCGGTAGGTGTTGACCTGAATGGCTACCGTCTCAGAGATGTCAATGCCATAGCCGCCGCCCATCGCGAATGCCAATGGTATCGCGCGCCGCGCACACCAATCAAAAACACAGCGGTCGCGGGCCTGCAGCCCATCAAAACTCAGTTTGAGACGACCAAGGCGGTCCCGCTCGAACGGGTCAGCACCAGCAAGATACAGCACCAAGCCGGGCTCAAACCGGTCGGCCAGCGTTTGCAAAGCGTTGGTCAGTGCATCCATGTAGTCGTCGTCCTGCGTGCCATCGGGCAGCGCGATATCAAGGTCGCTGAACTCCTTGCGAAACGGGAAGTTTTTCTCCCCGTGCAGCGACAGGGTGAACACACTGTCGTCGTGTTTGAAGATATCGGCAGTGCCGTTGCCCTG
Source organism: uncultured beta proteobacterium (assembly GCA_903859265.1). Taxonomy (GTDB): domain Bacteria; phylum Pseudomonadota; class Gammaproteobacteria; order Burkholderiales; family Burkholderiaceae_C; genus Allorhodoferax. The sequence continues at coordinate 2,606 of CAIOLZ010000035.1, read as the reverse complement.
GTGGACATCGAGGTCAATGATGGCCACGTTCAGCGGTGCACGCCGGGCTGCTCCTACCTGCCGGATGCGCCCCCATTCAGCCTGTGCGACCCGGGCAGCAACCGCGAAGTCATTGAAAACGCAAAATCCGCCGCCCCGGCCGGCATAGGCGTGGTGCGTGCCACCGGCCAGGTTTCCAGCGACGCCTTCGCGCATGGCCGATCGCATTGCCTGCAGGGTACCGCCTACCGAGCGCCGCGCCCGCGCCGCCATGGCGGGGCTCCAGGGGAAACCTATTTCACGCAAACTACCGGCGATCATCGTGCCTTGCGCCACGGCTTGAATGTAGGCAGGATCGTGCGCAAACGCCAGTTCACCATCGGTTGCCTCGGGCGCCACATGCATGGATACCTGGGGCGCCTGAACGCGCAGCGCGTCGCGCAGCATCTGGTACTTCACCATGGGAAAACGGTGGCCCTCGGGAAGTGGCAGAACAAAGTTGTCGCTGTAGAAAGCCTGCATCCGGTGATTGTGCGGGCAAGTCTGCAGCCGCTCGCGTTGGGGGGTCTTGGGGGCGGGGTCAAAAAAATGTTCAAATATCGGGTTCGTATCTTTAATTTCTCTGGAAAATCACATGGGCAACAAAATCGTTACCGAAGCCGACCGCAAGGCCACACCCCGTCCAACCCCTCTGCCTGGATTTACCCTGCCTACCGGTGGCCGTGGCCAGCGTGTTAGCCTGGAACGCGGTGTGTCCACCCGCAGCAAGAAAAATCCCGGCAAGCGTCCCTCCAAAGGCGGCTAGACCGTTTGAGGCGTGGCCCTTGCGGCGATGCGTTACAAAAAGCCCTCGCAAGAGGGCTTTTTATTGAGGTAGCCTATGTTTCAGTCCGCAGAAATTGGTCACTCTGTCAGCAAATCGAAATACCGGGAGGCCGTGCCGGAACTGCGCGAGGCGCTGCTGGAAGCGCAAGCCCGTTTGTATGAGGAAAAGCGCACTCCGGTGCTGATTTTGATCAGTGGCGAGGACGGCGCTGGCAAGCGCGAAACCATACACGTGCTGTACGAATGGATGGATCCCCGCTTCCTCTCCACACTGGCGTTCGAAGATCCAACCGATGAGGAACGCGAGCGCCCGGAAATGTGGCGCTATTGGCGTTCCCTGCCACCCAAAGGTCAGATCGGGATATTTGCCGGCTCCTGGTACTCGGAGCCGATTCGCCGGCGCATCAAAGGCAAGATTTCCCAAAAAGACCTGGACGCGCGTGCCGAACAGATCAACCGTTTTGAGGCAATGCTGGTCAACGAAGGCGCCCTGGTGCTGAAGTTCTGGATTCATCTGAGCGAAGAGGCCCAGCGCCAGCGGCTCGAGGAATTGCAAAGCAATCCCCAAACGGCCTGGCGTGTCACCCACTGGAACTGGAAACGCCTCAAAACCTATGACAAGCTGCAAGATGTCGCTGGCCACTTTTTGCGCCTGACGGACACCGCCTGGGCGCCCTGGATTGTGGTGGAGGGAACCGACGAAAAATACCGTTCGCTGCGCATCGGCCAGGTGGTTGAGTCGGCACTGAGCGCGCGCAATGCTCAGAACCGTAAACCCGCCGAAATCGCCAAAACCAAAGATGAGCCACTTGCGGCGAGCCTGCAAGCGCATGCCGGCCCACCTGTGACACCCTTTTTGCGCCTTGTGACGGATGGTCGCAGCGTTTTGTCAGCGATGGATTTGAGCCTGCGTTTATCGGACAAAGCCTACGCCAGGGAGTTGGCCGATCTGCAGGGTCGTCTGTCGGTGCTGGCGCGGGATCCGCGGTTCAAAAAGCGCTCGCTGGTGCTTGCCTTTGAAGGTGCCGACGCTGCCGGCAAAGGGGGCGCAATCCGGCGTATCAGCGCGGCGCTGGATGCGCGGCAGTTTCAAATCGTCCCGGTGGCGGCGCCGACCGAAGAGGAGCGGGCGCAGCCGCATTTGTGGCGGTTTTGGCGCAAGTTGCCGCGTCATGGCCACATCACCATTTTTGACCGTACCTGGTATGGCCGGGTGTTGGTCGAGCGCGTCGAGGGTTTTTGCAGCGAAAGCGATTGGTACCGCGCCTATGGCGAGATCAATGACTTCGAACATGAACTCGTCGAGGCCGGTGCCATTGTGGTGAAGTTCTGGTTGCAGATCAGCCAGGAAGAACAACTCAAACGCTTCCACGAGCGGGAGCAAATTGGCTTCAAGCGCTTCAAGATCACCCAGGAAGACTGGCGCAACCGGGAAAAATGGGACGCCTACCAGCAGGCCATTTGTGACATGGTGGAGCGAACCAGCACCGGCGAAGTGCCGTGGACGCTGGTTGAGGCCAACGACAAAAACTACGCGCGCATCAAAATATTGCGCACCCTGTGCGATCGGCTCGACGAAGGTTTGGGATAGTGCCCGGCTGAAATCTTGTGGCAAACTCCCGGCCTCGCGCACGGCGCCGCAGTGTTGGAACTTGCCGGCAGCCCCGTCGCATTTTCGTATCTACCCACACCTTCCCATGCAGAAAATCATCGCGCAAATAGCGCAAGAAATCCGTGTTCGTCCAAAACAGGTGGAAGCGGCAGTCAGTTTGTTGGACGGTGGCGCCACCGTCCCTTTCATT
>CAIOLZ010000034.1 GCA_903859265.1 uncultured beta proteobacterium | reverse complement strand
TGGCTATCAGCCCGGGCTGGGTGCAGACCGATATGGGTGGAGCGTCCGCCTCGCTGACGGTGCAGCAAAGCGTGAGTGCCATGCGCAAGGCATTGGCCGCGGCAGGTAAAAAAGATGCCGCTCGACCATCGGCGAAGGGGCAATTTATCAATTATGACGGCACGCCGTTTTCTTCATGGTGATCAGGAGCGCCCAATGTTGTTAACACCCGATCAGGAAATGGTGCGCGACGCCGTGCGCGATTTTGCCCAGGCGGAAATTTGGCCTAACGCCGCACGCTGGGACAAGGAGCACACTTTCCCCAAGGAGGTGCACCGGGGCCTGGCAGCGCTGGGTGCGTATGGCATTTGCGTGCCCGAAGCGCTGGGTGGTGCCGGGCTGGATTACATGACGCTGGCTCTGGTGCTGGAGGAAATTGCCGCCGGTGACGGTGGAACCAGCACGGTGATCAGCGTGACGAACTGCCCGGTGAATGCGATTTTGATGCGCTACGCCACGCCCGAACAACAGAAAAAATGGCTCACCCCGCTGGCGCAAGGCAGCATGCTGGGCGCGTTTTGCCTGACCGAGCCGCATGTAGGCTCCGACGCATCGGGGCTGCGCACCACAGCGGTTCGCGAGGGAGACAGTTATGTCATCAACGGCGTGAAGCAATTCATCACCAGCGGCAAGAATGGCGATCTCGCGATCGTGATTGCAGTGACGGACAAGGCTGCCGGCAAGCGCGGCATCAGCGCTTTTATGGTGCCGACCCAGACGCCGGGCTACACGGTGGCGCGTCTGGAGGACAAGCTCGGTCAGCACTCCAGCGACACTGCGCAAATCAACTTTGACGATTGCCGGATTCCGGCGGACCATCTGATCGGCAAAGAGGGCGAAGGCTACGCCATTGCGCTGGGTGCGCTTGAAGGCGGGCGCATCGGCATTGCCGCGCAAAGCGTCGGGATGGCGCGCAGTGCGTTTGAATTTGCGTTGGCTTATTCCAAAGACCGGCAGAGTTTTGGACAGGCCATTTTCAACCACCAGGCGGTCGGCTTTCGGCTGGCGGATTGCGCGACGCAGCTGGAAGCCGCACGCCAACTGATCTGGCACGCCGCCGCATTGCGCGATGCCGGCAAGCCCTGCCTGAAAGAGGCGGCGATGGCCAAGTTGTTTGCCAGTGAAATGGCCGAAAAAGTCTGCAGCGCGGCCTTGCAGACGCTGGGTGGCTACGGTTACGTGAGTGACTTTCCGGTAGAGCGCATTTACCGCGATGTGCGGGTCTGCCAGATTTATGAAGGCACCAGCGACGTGCAAAAAATAATCATCCAGCGCGCCCTGGCCTGAGCTGATGCAGTTCCCTGCAGGCGTTACGGTTTTCGAGCGCGGCTGGCTCTCCAGCAACTGCGTTTTGTTTTGTGGCGGAGAAGGTACCGCACTGGTGGACAGTGGTTACGTGACCCACGCAGCGCAACTCCTTGCGCTGCTGCAGCGGGCGTTGCAAGGCCGCACACTGGACCTGCTCGTCAACACCCACTTGCACAGCGACCACTGCGGTGGCAACGCGGCTTTGCAGGCTACATATCCGGCATTGCGCACCCTGATTGCGCCGGGTCAGGCGTCGCTGGTAAGGTGTTGGGACCCGGTCGCCCTGTCCTACACACCAACGGGCCAGAGTTGTCCGCAATTTCGCTTTGATGGGGTCCTCGCGCCCGGCACCGATATACGTCTGGGCAAGCTGCTGTGGCAGGTGCACGCCGCACCCGGACATGACCCGCATTCGGTCGTGCTGTTTGAGCCACAAAGTCGCACGCTGATTTCGGCTGACGCTTTGTGGGAACGCGGTTTTGGTGTGGTGTTTCCCGAGCTTGATGGATTGAACGCTTTTGACGCGGTAGCCCGCACGCTGGACCTGATCGAGTCCTTGCGACCCTTGCTGATCATCCCAGGACACGGAGCGCCGTTTGGCGATGCTGGTGTGGAAGGCTGCAAGGCGCACGGGCTTATTGCACAGTCGATTGCCTATGCCCGAAAACGACTCGACAGTTTTGTCAGTCATCCGCAACGGCACAGGCAATACGCCGCCAAAGTTCTGGTCAAATTCAAGCTCCTCGAATGCCAGCAGATCACATGGGCCGGGCTTCTGGCGTGGGCGCTGGCTACTCCCTACCTGGGACATGTGTTGCAGCCAACGCCGGACAATTTGCGTGCCCTGGTGGATGATCTGGTCCGCTCGGGCGCCGCCCGCCTGGACCGCAACACCATCTACAACCACGGACCGGCTTGAAGGAAGGAAATTAGGATGCCTATTACAAAAGGATTTCGCGTTCTGGTTGACGAGGCCATGGCGCAGGTGAAAACCTATTCGGTGGCAGAGGTATTGCAGCGTCAGAAGCAGGCCAACGTGCAGCTGGTTGACATCCGCGATGTGCGCGAACTGGCCGAAGGCACGGCGGTGGACGCCTTCCATGCGCCGCGCTGCATGCTGGAATTCTGGGTCGATCCCGAGTCGCCGTACCACAAGGCGCTATTTGCCGACGAGAGCAAGGAGTTCATTCTTTTTTGCGGAGCGGGCTGGCGCAGTGCGCTGGCCGCAAAGACCTTGCAGGACATGGGCATGACCAATGTCGCGCACATCGAAGGCGGCTACGCTGAGTGGGTCCAACAGGGCGCGCCGACGGAAACCCTGGAGGCCCAAAAGGCCAAACGTACGGCTAAAAGCTAGGCCCACCATGTTGCCAAACGGTGTGCGGTTTGATGCGGTGTTGTTCGATTGCGATGGTGTGTTGGTGGACTCCGAACACATCACCAATGGGGTATTGCGCGACATGCTCGAAGAACGGGGCTGGCGCATGGGATTGCAGGAATGCATGGATGTCTTCGTCGGCAAAACGGTGATGGATGAGCGCGCACGGATCGAGCGACATACCGGGCAGCCGCTGACACCGGATTGGCTGGATGCTTTCCGTGCCCGCCGCAATGCCCTGCTGGAAACCCATATCGAGGCCATTCCCAATGTCGGCAAGGCGCTGCGCGAGGTGCATGCACTGCATCAGGGGCGCATCGCCTGCGCATCCGGCGCGGACCGCTTCAAGGTCGAGCTGATGCTGCGCAAGGTCGGTTTGCACCAGTAC
>CAIOLZ010000033.1 GCA_903859265.1 uncultured beta proteobacterium | reverse complement strand
TACCCACCTGCAATCCGCCATTGCGCAACACCAGCTCCCTGTGCCGCTACTCGAAGACCTGCTCGACGCGTTCGTGCAAGACATTGAAAAAACCCGCGACTTCACGGAACGTAACGGCTGTTCAAGCGGCAACGCAGAGCCGTCTTACGCCACGGACGCAGAGTTGCACGCGTACTGCAGCCGCTCGGCTAATCCTATCGGGCGTTTGCTTTTGCACCTCTACGGGGTCAGCGAGCCCGCAGCATTGGCCCAAAGCGATGCCATTTGCACCGCATTGCAACTGATCAACTTTTGGCAGGACCCCAGCGTGGATATTCCACGCGGGAGGCACTATTTCACGACTGAGATGCAGCAGCGTGCCAGTGTTTCCATGGCCGACCTGTGTGCGCAGCGCGTCAATGCCGAAACCACACGCATGGTTCGCCAGTGCGTTGACGCGGCCCGCGCCCGGATGCTGCAAGGCGCCCCGCTGGTACACCGGTTGCCGGGTCGTGCCGGCTGGGAGTTACGCCTTGTGGTGCAGGGCGGCTTGCGCATCCTCGACAAGATTGAAGCGCTGGGCTTTGCCACGCTGCGTGAGCGCCCCACGCTTCATGCATTGGACTTCGGGCTGATGCTTTGGCGTGCACTCTGGATGTGACAATCAGCCCATGACCCCAGAACAATATGTGCAGGAAAAAGCGGTTGCATCGGGCAGCAGCTTTTATTACGCGTTTCTGTTTTTGCCGGCGCCGCGGCGTGCGGCAATCACCGCGTTTTATGCGTTTTGTCGCGAGGTGGACGACGTGGTGGACGACATGGTGGACCCGGGCGTTGCCACTACCAAACTGGCCTGGTGGCAGACCGAGGTCGGAAAGTCATTTTCCGGACAACCCAGCCACCCGGTCATGAAGGCCCTGATGCCGCACACGGCGGCCTACGGCATCGAAGCCGGACACCTGCTGGCGGTGATTCAGGGCTGCCAGATGGACCTGTCGCAAACACGCTACCTGGACTATCCCAACCTGGAGCGCTATTGCCACCTGGTCGCAGGTGTTGTGGGGGAAGTGGCGGCCGGCATTTTCGGCCGCAGTGACGCGCAGACCACGCAGTACGCCCACACCCTGGGACAGGCGCTGCAGCTCACCAACATCATCCGCGATGTCGGCGAGGACGCTTTGCGCGGGCGGATTTACCTGCCGGTGAGCGAACTGCAGCAATTTGACGTCAAAGCCCACGAGATCCTCAAGCGGACATACTCCGATCGCTTCACTGCGCTGATGCAATTTCAGGCCCAACGTGCCCACGGTCTGTACGAAAAAGCGCTCGATTTATTGCCCGCCTCCGACAGGCGCAGCCAAAAGCCCGGGCTGATGATGGCCAGCATTTACCGCGCGCTGCTGCGCGAAATCGAAGCTGACCAATTTCAGGTGTTGCACCAGCGCGTGCGTCTGACGCCGGTGCGCAAATTCTGGCTGGCCTGGAAAGTACAGGCCTTCGGGTGGCTTTGAAAGTCGCGGTCGTCGGCGCGGGCTGGGCCGGCATGGCCGCTGCCGTTAGCGCCACGCAGGCCGGGCATGGCGTGACGGTTTTCGAGGCTTCCCGCATATTGGGAGGCCGCGCCAGAGCAGTCACGATACGCATGCCGGACGGCAGCGATGCAGTTTTGGACAACGGCCAGCATATCCTCATCGGCGCGTATTCCCAAACGCTAGAGCTTATGGCTTGGGTTGGCGTGGATGCCAATACTGCGCTGCTGCGCATGCCACTGGCCTTGCAATTCCCGAATGGCACGGGATTGGTGATGCCCGACTGGCCCAGCCCGCTCAACGCGCTCGCCGGCATCTTGCGCCACAGCGACTGGAGCTGGACGGAAAAGTTTGCGCTGCTGGTGCGCTCTGGCAGGTGGCAAAGGCAGGGATTTCAGTGCCCCAGCGGCGCCAGTGTGGAGCAACTGTGCGCCGGACTGCCGCAACGCCTGATGGACACGCTGATTGAACCGCTGTGCGTTTCGGCGCTGAACACCCCGCCAGCGCGGGCCAGCGGGCAGGTATTTTTGCGGGTGCTTCAAGACTCGTTGTTTGGCGAGCGAGGCAGCTCTGATTTGTTGTTGCCGCGCACGGACCTGTCCACGCTGCTGCCACAAGCATGCGCAGACTGGCTGCAAACGCAGGGCGGGCTGGTTCACACGGGATGCCGTGTGGATGCGCTGGAGCCGGCAGCGCACAACCAATGGCGCGTCCTTGGCGCGCTATTTGACGCCGTGGTGCTGGCCTGCCCGCCCGCCGCAGCCGCGCAGCTGGCCGCGCAATCAGGTTTCACGCAATGGGCCGCCAGTGCACAGCAGCTGCAATTCGAAAGCATTGCAACCGTGTATGCCCACGCACCCGGATTGCGGTTGCCACTGCCCATGCTGGTGTTGCCCAGCGGCCCGGATCAGCCAGCACAATTTGTTTTTGACCGCGGCCAACTGGGGGGCCCGGCCGGGCTCATGGCCTTTGTGGTCAGCGCCAATACCGAGGGCCGGGACCTGGTGGAGTCCAAGGTTCTGCGGCAGGCGGCACAGCTGTTACCCGACGCGGCGCAACTGGTTGCCGTGCAGACCGTGGTCGAAAAGCGCGCCACCTTCGCCTGCACGCCGGGACTGGTCCGCCCAGAGGCGCATATTGGTCCAGGACTTTGGGCCTGTGGTGATTACATTGCCGGTCCCTACCCCGCCACTTTGGAAGGTGCGGTGCGCAGCGGCATGCAAGCGGGTCAAAAAGTGGGCCGTTCCACATAAACTGGTGTTATGAAACGCTTCCTCAAAATATTGGGTTTCGTGCTGCTCGCGGGCCTGCTGGCGGGAGGGGCAACGGTGGTCTGGTATCTCCACACCAAGCAGGCGCAACGCAGCGGGACCGTTGACATCGCGAACCTCAGGGCGCCGGTCACCGTGCGTTACGACGAACGCGGAGTGCCGCATATTGAGGCTGCCAACGAGGCCGATCTGTACCGCGCGCTCGGCTTCGTTCATGCGCAGGATCGGCTGTTCCAAATGGAGTTGATGCGTCGGCTCGCCAATGGCGAACTGGCGGAGATATTCGGGCCCAAACTGCTCGACACGGACCGGCTTTTTCGCACCCTCGGAATTCGGGCGTATGCTGAAAACTATGCGGCAAACATGGACCTTGGCAGTCCAAGTTCGCAAGCTTTGCTGGCTTATATTGATGGCGTCAACCAGTACCAAAGCAGCCATGCGCTACCGGTTGAGTTTGATCTGCTGCACATACGGCCACGGCCCTTCACACCGGAAGACACCGTCGCCATTTCAGGCTACCTTGCTTACAGCTTTGCCGCGGCCTTCAAAACCGAGCCGGTGATGACATTCATACGGGACAAACTGGGCCCCGAATACCTCACTGTTTTTGACACGGAGTGGCACCCGCTCGGTGTGATGGAACCAGAGGCCAAGGCGGCCAGGCCGCTGGATGCAGGCGACTGGAAAAACCTGAATCAGGTTGCCAGCGTCAGCCGCAACGCCATGGAAATGGCGGGATTGCCAATGTTCCAGGGCAGCAATGCGTGGGTTATCTCGGGCAAACGTACGGAAAGTGGGAAGCCGCTGCTGGCTGGCGACCCCCATATCGGTTTTTCGGCACCGTCCGTTTGGTACGAGGCGCATTTGACCGCACCCGGATTTGATTTGTACGGGCACTTCATGGCGTTGACGCCGTTTGCACTTTTGGGACATAACGCACGCTTTGGCTGGACTTTCACGATGTTCGAAAACGACGACATCGACATGGTCGCCGAGCGCCCCAACCCTGCCAACCCGGACCAGGTCTGGCAGGACGAGCAGTGGAAAAACATGTCCACGCGTACCGAAACCATCCAGGTCAAAGATAGCGCGCCGGTGCTGTTGCGGTTGCGGCGCTCGTCCCACGGACCCATCATTACTGACGCGTTCAAAGACAGCCTGGGTCGCACGCCGGTCGCGCTGTGGTGGGCTTTCTACGATACCGAAAACCTCCTGTTCGACGCGCTCTACGGATTGAACCGGGCCGATACGCGCAGCAAGGCGCGCGCAGCTGCAGAAAAAATTCATGCACCCGGCCTCAACCTCATGTGGGCCAATGCGGATGGCGATATTGCCTGGTGGGCGGCCGCCAAACTACCGCAGCGACCATCCGGCGTGAACCCCATGTTCATTCTGGATGCAACCAAGGGAGAGGCCGAGAAACCCGGTTTCTACAACTTCAGCTTCAATCCGCAGGAAGAAAATCCGACCCGCGGCTACATCGTTTCGGCCAACAACCAGCCTACCGCCGGCAGCGGCGTGCCAGTGCCAGGTTATTACCTGCTGCCCGACCGGGTCCAGCGGCTCAAGGCACTGATTGAGGGCCACACCGAGAAATGGAACGTGGCTGCCACCGAGTCGCTGCAACTTGACGTTTGCAACGGATACGCAAAACGCGTTTTAAAAGCTGCGATGCCGCTGCTCGATGCCGTGGTAACCGACGCCAATGAAAAGGCATTTTTGGAGCCGCTGAAAAAGTGGGATGGTTGCTACAGCGAAGACAGCATCGCCGCAACCCTCTTCAGCCAGTTCAGCTACGAGCTGGCAAAAGCCGCTTTTTCTGAGCAATTGGGTGAGGCGCAGTTTGCCAACCTGCTGGGTACGCCTGCGCTGGACCACGCGTTGCCGCTACTCCTTGCGGATGCCAATTCACCCTGGTGGAATAACGCCGGCAAGACCGGTGCCGTGAACCGGTTTGAAGTTATCCGTATCGCTTGGACCAACACAATTGACCACCTGAGCAAACTCTACGGTTCGACCCTGACAGACTGGACTTGGGGGAAAACGCACACCCTGACCCTGAAGCACCCCCTGGGCACCCTGCCCGGTCTTGGCTGGTTATTCAATGTTGGCCCATTCCCGGTGCCGGGCGGACGGGAAACGCCGAATAATTTCTCGCAGCAAGTGGGTCCGGCACCCTGGAAAGTGAGCTTCGGGCCGTCAACCCGGCGCATTGTTGACTTCGGTCATCCGGCCACAGCGCAAGGCATCAGCCCGTCCGGACAAAGCGGCGTGCCCTGGGACCGCCATTACTCGGACGAGTCTGAAAACTTTGTGAACGGGCTGTACGTGCCCATGCATTTGGATTTGAAAGACATTGAAGCCCACACCGACAGCACGCTGACGCTCAATCCGCAATAGGCCGCTGCGCTTTGCCAGCCTAGAGCTTTAGCAAGGCACATAGCGACAGCATGTCGGTGGCAATCGCGTGGGGCGCCCGCGGATGCGTCCATGGGTGTGCATCGCGGTTGATCCAGACCGCCTGCATTCCTGACTCGATGGCGCCCACGACATCGAGATGCACATCGTCGCCGACGTGCAACACCTGCTCCGGTTGCACTTGCAAAGTCCTCGCAGCGGCTAAAAAAATACGCGGATCGGGTTTGGCGACGCCCGCGTCCCCTGCGCTGACGCTGCCGACAAAGTGGTGACCAATCCCGACGCGGTTCACATCGGCGTTGCCGTTGGAGACTGCCAGCACCGGGAATTTGCTCGCCAGACGACCGAGCCCTTCCAGCGCGTCGTCGTAGAAGTTGACTACCATCCGGGCCGCGATAAAAACCTCGAATGCGCCAGGCGCCAGGGCCTCGTCTTCTCCACTTTGCGCCAGAGCCATGCGGATGGACTCCAGCCGGATTGCACTCAAGTCATGGTGCCGGTCGGGAAACTTTGCTTGCGCGGCCTGGCGCAGCAACAAGCGAATTTGCGTGTCTTTAAACAGCGCTGCCGCTTTGGGTGCCCGGTGGGTGAGCCAGTCCTGCAGCGCCAGTTCTGCCCGATGCAGGGTTGGCAGAACCGGCCACAGTGTGTCGTCGAGGTCAAGGGTAATCGCCCTGATTTTGGATAGTTGCAGCATATCTGCGAGAGAATACCGCATGCCCTTTTCCAAAGAACCTCCCTATTCCCACGGCCAGCCGCCCCGTACGGAGGTGCTTTTATGCAACCTCGGAACGCCCGATGCGCCGACACCGAAAGCGGTGCGAGGCTATCTGGCAGAGTTTCTGAGTGATCCGCGTGTCGTCGAGATCCCACGCCTGATTTGGCTGACGATTTTGCACGGCGTCATTTTGCGGACCCGGCCTGCCAAGTCGGCCGCCAAATATGCAAGCATCTGGACCGACGACGGTTCTCCCCTACGCATCTGGACCGAGAAGCAGTCCAAGCTGCTGCAGGGTTGGCTGGGCCAGCGCAACCACTACGTCAAAGTGCGCTGGGCAATGCGCTACGGCAGCACTTCCATCGCATCGCAGCTTGACGCCATGAAAGCCGATGGCGTGACGCGCGTCCTGATCGTACCGGCCTATCCGCAATATTCGGCAACCACCACGGCAAGTGTTTTTGATGCGGTGTACGACTGGGCCAAAGCGACGCGCACCATTCCCGAGTTCCGCTTCATCAACCATTACCACGACCATGCCGACTACATCAGCGCGCTTGCGGCCAGTATTTCGCGCTACTGGAAAAAAAATGGTCGCCCCGACCGGCTGGTTTTGAGCTTTCACGGCGTGCCGGAACGCACACTGCACCTCGGTGATCCCTACCACTGCGAGTGCCTGAAAACGGCGCGCTTGCTGGCAGAAAATCTCGGGCTTTCCAAGGAACAATACAAAGTCACTTTTCAGTCCAGGCTAGGACGTGCCAAATGGCTGGAGCCTTACACCGAGCCGACGCTGGTTGAAATGGCAGAGGCCGGCATAGAGCGGGTCGATGTGGTCTGCCCCGGTTTTACCAG
>CAIOLZ010000032.1 GCA_903859265.1 uncultured beta proteobacterium | reverse complement strand
GTTTGGCAAGCCGACTTTCAAGATCGGATACGACTTGCCGGCCGCACGCGCCTTGATGGCGCAGGCCGGTTATTCCAAAGCCAATCCGCTCAAGGCCAAGGTCGTTATTGCGCAAGGGGGCACCGGACAGATGTTGTCGCTTCCCATGAATGAATTCATCCAGCAAAGTCTGGCTGAAATTAACATTCAGGTGACCTTTGAGGTGGTGGAACTGGAGAACCTGTATCTGCACTGGCGCAGCGGTGCGAAGTCGGACATGAATGCCGGCAAGGGCATTACCGCGATCAATCTGGCCTACGTCACCGCCGACCCCTTCTACGGAATTACCCGCTTTGTGGACAGCCGCTACATCGCGCCCAACGGTGTCAATTGGGGTGGCTACAACGACCCCAAGGTCGATGCATTGCTGGACAAGATCCGCACCACATTTGATGTGAAAGTGCAGGACGGCTTGCTGGCCCAGGTTCATGAGGCGATGGTCAACGATGCGCTGATGCTGTGGGTGGTGCACGACACCAATCCGCATGTGACGTCACCCAAGGTCAAAGAGTTTGTGCAAGCCCAGCATTGGTTCCAGGACCTGACCACGATCAAGATGTGATTGCCACGCATGCTGCTCTACGCCCTCAAGCGCCTGCTGTACGCCATCCCGATCGCGCTTGGTGTGACGCTGGTGGCATTCATGCTGGTGCATCTGGCGCCCGGTGACGCGCTTAATGCAATCGCACCCGCCGACGCGCCAGCCGATGTCATAGAGGCCCTCAAAAGTGCTTACGGGCTGGACAAGCCGCTGCCGGTGCAATACGGCTTGTGGCTGATGCGGGCCTTGCACGGTGACCTAGGGACCTCCATTGCATCGGGTCGCGCCGTGGCCGGTGAAGTGGTCAGCGCCGTTGGCAATACGCTGATGCGGGCTGGAGTGGCCTCGCTGGCTGGGGTTCTGGCGGGCTGTATTCTGGGCGCGCTGGCAGGTTACAAAAGCGGCTCCGCGATAGACCGGATTGCGACGGTGCTCTCCGTGATTGGGGTCAGCATTCCGCACTATTGGCTGGGTCTGGTGCTGACCATTGTGTTCTCCATCACCCTGGGCTGGTTGCCGGCCATGGGCGCAGGGCCGGACAGCTCCAGCGGCTGGGTCTGGGATCCGCAGCACATCAAGTATCTCGTGCTACCTGCCGCAACGATGTCCGTCATCCCGCTGGGCATCATCACCCGCACCGTGCGTGCGCTGGTGTCAGAGATGCTTAACAAGGAATTTGTGGTGGCCTTGCGGGCTCGCGGATTGTCAGAGGTCGCTGTCTTTGTGCACATTGCCAAGAATGTGGCTCCCACGGTTTTGGCGGTTGCCGGATTGCAGGTCGGCTACCTGATGGGCGGCTCGATTCTGGTCGAGACTGTCTTTGCGTGGCCGGGTACCGGCTTTTTGCTCAACACGGCCATTTTTCAAAGGGACCTGCCTTTGCTGCAGGGCACGATTCTGGTGCTGTGCATGTTTTTTGTCGTGCTCAATCTGGTGATCGACATTGTCCAACCCCTTATTGATCCGCGCATGGTGCGCACCTGAACACCATGCAAAGCGCTGCGCTCCCTGCCCATGTGCCCGCCAAGTTGCCGATAAGCCGCGGCTACTGGGCTACGGTGGCCCACCAGTTGAGCCGCGATCCGGTGGCGATGGCGGTTGCCGCGCTCCTGGTGCTGATTGTTATCGCAGCCGTTTTCGCACCCTGGCTGGCGCCTGCCGATCCCTACAAGGCCAGCATGATCAAGCGGCTGCTTCCCATCGGCAGCGAAGGCCATTGGTTGGGTACTGACGAGTTGGGGCGCGACCTGCTGACGCGGCTGATGTACGGTGGGCGGCTGTCACTCCTGATGGGTCTGGTGCCGGTGGCCGCAGCCTTTGTGCTGGGTTCAGCGATTGGCTTGTTTGCCGGCTATGTGGGTGGCACGGTGAACATGCTGATCATGCGCACGCTGGATATTTTTTATGCATTTCCTTCGGTGCTGCTGGCAGTCGCGATTGCTGGCGCATTGGGGCCGGGTTTGAGCAACAGCTTGCTGGCCCTGACCCTCGTGTTTGTGCCTCAGGTGGTGCGGGT
>CAIOLZ010000031.1 GCA_903859265.1 uncultured beta proteobacterium | reverse complement strand
TGCATGGATAACCGCCTGATTGCCGAATCCTGCGTCACTGAGCATGCGCTGCAGTCCCACGTTGTAACCCATGATGGCCGTCAGCGGCTGATTGAGCTGGTGGGCCAGTGCGGACGCAACTTCGCCCAGCGTGGTCAGGCGTGACTGATAGGCCATGGCTTCGGCCTGATGGCGCTCGCGCTCTTCGAGTTGTTTGCGCGCCGTAATGTCGATGATGGAGCCCATCCAACCGATTTGCTTGCCGTCGGCATCAATCAGTGGCGACTCGAACACCATGACATTGAGGCGGTGACCGTCGCGGTGGCACCAGAGTGCTTCGTAACCTTCCCGGGGGGCCTTGCCGGCGAGGTTGCGCTGGTGGCGCGACATGACTTCGTCGAGCGCATCCGGCGGCCAGTAGGGCATGGGCGGCAGCAGACCGACCAATTGTTCCGCGGGCAAGCCGACCATGTCACAGAACGTGCGGTTGACATACAAAATGCGCCCCTGCGCGTCGCGTGCGCGCAGGCCCACCAAGGCGGAGTCTTCCATCGCCTGACGCCAGGCAGCCTCCGTGCGCCATGCGCCCTCGGCACGAGAGATGTGTTGCACCTGCCGGCGCAACAACACGGTCGCCACCAGCATCAGCGCCAGAAAGCCACAGATCAAAACCACCGGCAAGGTGCGCCAGAAGGGCACCTGCGCCTCGCGCAATGTGAGTTCCAGATAGGCGCCCGGCTGGCTGGCGCCGACGACGACCTTGTAACTCTCCAGCGTGGGCAGGTCGGCGCGCTGCGGCGACTCGTCCACGGACGCGATAACTTGTTCGGACGCGTCGATCAGGCGCACTTCGTATTTCCGGCTCAACCACCAGGGAATACCTTTGCGCAGCAACAGCGTCGGTGAATAGCGCACCACCAGTTTTTCTTTGCCCACTTCGCGCAAAAGATGCGCCGATAAACCGGCCCCGCCAGCCCAATCCCCCGACGACGCCCTGTTTGCTGGCTCCGGGTCTGGCACATGCGCAATGATGCGGTTATTGGCATCGAGCCAGGTCACACTCAGCCACAAGCGGCGCAGACCGTCGGTCACCTCGCTGCTGGCGCCAAGTCCTGCGGCATTTCGCCGCAGGTTGGGCAGTTGTCGGGCAAGCTCGTCCAGCCGGGCAGACTCGGCGTCGAGCAAACCCTGCAACTGCGCTTCGCTGCTCAGGGCATCCGTGATCAGGTCGGCGCGACGTGCTTCCCGATCGAGGCGGTCGGCCCTGGCGGCCCAAACCAGTACGCCAAACACAAACAGGAGGGAGGCCAGCAATGGCAACAGCCACAAATTGCGTCGGGCAGAAAGTTGGGCATGGGCCAGCATGGGCGAAGTCTATCTTTGCGCCCCCAAAACGGTGACTTCGGTCCGTCAAAAGACCAGGGTTTACCCTTTGTTTATACCGTTTACACCGCAGAAATGTGGAAAACCACACTGGCTGCCAGACGCGCGCCCACGGACACTTCGCCATCATTTTTTCTAACCGGAGACCTGCCATGAAATCTTTCCAGCGCCGCACCCTGATCCAAGCCTCGGCGGCCGCACTCGCAAGCTCGCTGGTGTCTGGCCCAGCATTTGCCCAGGCACCCATCGTGATCAAGTTCAGCCACGTCGTGGCGCCCGACACCCCGAAAGGCAAAGGTGCACTGCGCTTCAAGGAATTGGCCGAGCAGCGCACCAATGGCCGGGTCAAGGTCGAGGTCTATCCCAACAGCCAGCTCTACAAAGACAAAGAGGAAATGGAAGCCTTGCAACTGGGCTCGGTGCAAATGCTGGCCCCGTCCCTGGCCAAATTCGGGCCGCTGGGCGTGAAAGAGTTTGAAGTGTTTGATCTGCCTTTCCTGTTCAAGGATGATGCTGCGTTCCGGGGCATTACCGAAGGCCCCCTCGGTGCTGACCTGTTCAAGAAACTCGAGCCCAAAGGCATCAAAGGCCTGGCTTACTGGGATAACGGCTTCCACCAGATGAGCGCCAACAAACCGCTGCACAAGGTAGAAGATTTCAAGGGCCTGAAGATGCGCATTCAAAGCTCAAAAGTACTCGACGCCGAAATGCGCGCCCTGGGCGCCATTCCCCAGGTCATGGCGTTTAGCGAGCTGTATCAGGCGCTGCAATCCGGCGTGGTGGACGGCACAGAGGGCGTGTCATCGAACTTTTACACCCAAAAAACCTATGAAGTGCAAAAGCACATGACGATCTCCAACCACGGCCATCTGGCCTATGCGGTGATCGTCAACAAGAAATTCTGGGATGGCCTGCCGGCCGACATCCGGACCGCGTTGGAGAGCTCCATCAAAGACGCGACCACTTACGCCAACGCCATTGCATCGACCGAAAACGCGCAGGCGTTGGAGAAGATCAAGGCCAGCGGCAAAGTCACTGTGTACACACTCACCCCGGCGGAAACCATTGAGTGGAAAAAGGCTTTGATGCCAGTGCACAAGGCGATGGAAGAGCGGGTCGGCAAAGCAACCATCGAGGCCGCCTACAAAGCCACCGGCTTCGTCGCGCCCAAATAACTCTGCGCTTGCCCCACAGGAGATCCCATGTTCAATCGCGCGCTTGACCACCTGGAGGAATGGCTGATCACCTTCCTCATCGGTGCTGCCACGCTGGTCATTTTTGCGGCTGTATTGCACCGCTTTCTGTCAGGGGTTCCTGTCATTCAGGACTACGCCATCCGCGTGGACATGAGCTGGGCGCAGGAGCTTTGCATTTACATGTTTGTCTGGATGGCCAAGTTCGGTGCAGCCTACGGGGTGCGCAACGGAACCCACGTCGGCGTGGATGTCCTGGTGCGCAAATTGCCGCCGCAAAAAGCCAAATGGCTGGTCCTGTTCGGCCTGTTCGTGGGCGCCGTTTTCACCGGCACGGTGGGCACTCTGGGGGCCCGCTTTGTGTGGGAAAACGGGCTTCACTACGCCTTCTTCCATGGCGTGGGTTGGGACGTTGGCGACGTGCCCGAGGGCCCCACCTCGCCCGACCTTGAACTGCCCACCTGGATTGCCTATTCCTGCGTGCCGCTGGGTTCGTACCTGATGTGTTTTCGCTTTATTCAGGTCGGCTGGGGTTTCCTGAAAACCGGTGAGTTGCCCCACGCCAGCCACCATGTGCCCGGAGTCGAAGAATGAACACACTCATCATTTTTACCCTGCTGGTGGCCTTGATGCTGACCGGCATGCCGATCTCGATTTCGCTGGGCCTGACGGTATTGACCTTTTTATTCGCACTGACCGATGTGCCAATCGACGCGGTCGCACTCAAGCTCTTCACCGGCATTGAGAAATTCGAAATCATGGCGATTCCGTTTTTCATTCTGGCGGGCAATTTTTTGACCCATGGCGGCGTGGCCAAACGCATGATCAACTTTTGCACCTCCATGATCGGGCATTGGTACGGCGGCATGGGATTGGCTGGTGTGCTGGCCTGCGCGCTTTTTGCAGCCATCTCCGGCTCCTCGGTGGCCACCGTGGTCGCGGTGGGATCGATCATGCTGCCGGCGATGGTCAAGCAGGGCTATCCGAAAAAATTTGGCGCCGGCGTGATTACAACCTCCGGTGCGCTGGGCATTTTGTTCCCGCCGTCGATCAATCTGGTGATGTACTCCATCGCCACGGCCGGCATGAATGGTGTCGGGCCCAATGGTGAGCCCGTAGGCTCGGCCTCGGTCGGACAACTCTTTATCGCCGGCATTGTTCCGGGCTTGTGTCTGTCATTTTTTCTCGGACTGACGACATGGTGGCGCGCCAAGAAGTTTGATTACCCGCGCATGCCCAGGGCAACCTGGGCCGAGCGCTACAAGGCGTTTCGCGAATGCATGTGGGGACTGCTGCTGATTGTGGTGGTGATTGGCGGGATCTACAGCGGCAAATTCACACCCACCGAAGCGGCTGCCATGGCTGCGGTGTATGCCTTCTTCATCGCCGTATTTGTGTACAAGGATCTCAAGCTCAAGGATGTGCCCAGGTCACTGTTGGGCGCCGCCGCCATGAGTTCCATGCTGCTCTACATCGTGACCAATGCGGTGCTGTTTTCGTTTTTGATGACATCCGAACAAATCCCCCAAAGCATGGCGGCCTGGATGACCAACCAGGGCTTCGGTCTGGTTGCCTTTTTGCTGCTGGTCAACGTGATACTGCTGGCCGCGGGCAACTTTATGGACCCCTCGGCCATCGTCCTGATCATGGCGCCCATCCTGTTTCCTGTGGCGATCAAGATGGGCGTGCATCCGGTGCACTTCGGGATACTGATGGCAGTCAACATGGAAGTCGGCTTGTGCCACCCGCCGGTGGGTCTGAACCTCTACGTGGCATCCGGCATCACCAAAATGGGTATCACGGAACTGACCGTCGCGGTCTGGCCGTGGCTGCTGACGATGATCGGATTCTTGCTGGTGGTGACGTTCTGGCCGGGGCTTACCCTGGGGTTCCCGCGCTGGATGGGCATGGTGAACTAGAAGCCGGGCTCCGGTTGCGCCGACTCAGCTTCGCTTGCGGGAAATATCAATCCAGCAAGCGACGCATCGCCATCGACCCGGTGACAACTCGACACCGCCTTCGGGGGGCCGTTTTTCCTGACACTTACCAGAGCAAAACCGAAAATGCGAGGAGCCGCGGACCGGGCTCGCTTCGCTGGACGTCGTGGTGTCGCTTTGCATGAAATCCTTGTAAGTTTGTCTGCCCTGAATGATTCACCATGTGCAAGAAGGAATTGTGACAGCTTGCGTGCCAGCTTTGCAAAGGAATACCGATGGAATGGTTTGACAACTTCGTCGAACGCAATATGGAAGTCCCTGATGCCAGCCAGGCGGGACGCCTCGCCGACGACCAGCGTGAGGCCCCAAGCAT
>CAIOLZ010000030.1 GCA_903859265.1 uncultured beta proteobacterium | reverse complement strand
GCCAAAACCGTCAACAAGACACCGTCTGCATTGACGCAAAACCTGGAATTCGCAGACACAGCCTGCAAATAGCCGGATCGCCACCTGGACTGGTACTTACAGCACCCCATCCGCGCCGTCACCACTGCTGTCAGTTTGGACCGGGGAAAAACGCGCCACGAGTTCATGCCCTTCACCGGGGTACAGCAAACGCACGGAGGTGACCGATCTGCCCTGTAGCCAGGTGCTGCGCTCAATAATCAGGCCTGGTGTGCCCTCAGGCACTTTCAGCAGGTCGGTTAAATCGGGGTTGACCAGGCCAACGCGAATGCGGTGTTCGGCCGATGTCCACGGCACATGGCTGCGCAGCCAGGAGCCAGGCGACTGGTCCCGAAAGTTTTCTACGGCCGCGCCGGGCACGGTTTCCAGATTGATGAGACGTGACTCCAGACAAAAGGGACGGGCACCCGCATAGTGCAGAACCTGCACGTCCAGAATAGTCTCGGCTTTCTCCAGATCCAGCAGTTTCATGTCGGTGCGCAGGCTGCGGCGTTTCTTTAACGCAAGCACCTCGTAGCGGTAAGGCAGGTCCAGCGCAGCCACTTCGGCGCCAATGTCCTGAATGACCAGCACGGCCGAGCGCGACTGCGACCGCAATACGACGGTGCCGGCCTTGCGCTTGCGCTCTACCATGTTGGCCCGCGCCAACTGGGTCAACACTTTATTGACCGTCATGCGGGAACACTGGTACTGAATGGCCAGGTCGTTCTCCGAAGGTATGCGGTATCCTGGCACCCATTTGCCGCTGAGAATGTTTTGTTCGATTTCCTGCAGGATGCGCTGGTGCAGGGAGGTGGCCGGGTCTTTTGGGGGCCGGGTTATCGGGGTAGCCAATGGCGTCTCCAGATACGAACTGCGTTCAGACCAGCATGGCGGCGCCGCGGTCCAGATAGGTATCCAGAAACTGGTCGAGTCGTGGGTGACGCGGCTTGCCAAATACCTGTTGCGGCGTGCCTTCGAGCAGCAGTTTGCCGTGGTCGAGGAACGCAATCTTGCTGCCCATGGAAGCGGCAAATCCGATTTCATGCGACACCACCACCATCGTCATGCCGTCTTGCGCCAGACTGCGCATGACGTTGAGTACCTCCCCCGTCAACTCAGGGTCCAGTGATGAGGTGGGTTCGTCAAACAGCATGATCTTGGGCTCCAGCGCCAGCGCTCGGGCAATGGCCACGCGCTGCTGCTGGCCGCCCGACAACTGTGACGGGTAGTGACCGGCGCGGGCTTCGAGTCCGACCTTTTGAAGTTGCACCATGGCGCGCTCTTCGGCCTCGGGTCTGGCGATTTTTTTCACGGTCTTGAGCGCTTCGCTGACGTTGCCCAGGGCCGTCATGTGCGGCCACAGGTTGAACTGCTGAAAGCACATGCCGATCTGTGCGCGCACGGAGCGAATCTGCTCGGGCGCCAGACGACGGCGCTCTCCACCGGGCAGCGTGTCGAATCCCAGCGGCTGGCCGTTGATCGTGATCATGCCGGCGCTGGCCTCTTCCAGAAAAGCCATGCAGCGCAGCAATGTGCTTTTGCCCGAACCCGAGGGGCCTATCAGGCAGGTTACCTGTCCTTCCTCAATGCTGAGGTCAACCCCGTGCAGTACTTGGGTCGGGCCAAAGCTCTTGCTCAGCCCTTCGACGGTGATGGCATATTTAGTCATGTTGCGTAATTCGAGAATTGAAGGGCTTAGGCGTGACTCAAACCGTATTTCCTGACCTTGCGCTCGGCCAGATACCCCAGATAACTGCACAGCTCCACGAGGCCCCAGTAGATGCACGCCAGCAGGAAAAGGGATTCGACGAAGGCGTAATTGGCAGAACCGATTTGGCTGATTTTGAAGGTCAGTTCCGGCACCGTAATGAAAGACAGCACAGCGGTTTCTTTCAGCATGATGATCATCATGTTGACGCTAGCGGGCAGTATCAGCATCGTCATTTCGGGCAGCATGATGCGCACCACAATTTGGGTCCGTGTCAGGCCAAGGCATTCACCGGCTTCAATATGCCCGCGCGGCACCGCTTCAAATCCCGCGCGGAAAATTTCACTGAAATAGGCAGCCCCGTACACCGACAGGCCCAGCAGGCCGGCCGGAATCGGGTCGAGCGAGATGCCGATGAACGGGCCGCCGTAGTACAGCAGGAAGAGTTGAATCAGAAAAGGCGTACCCCGCATCAGCTCCACGTAGGCGCGCAAAATCTGGTTCAGAAATTGCGGGCCGTAACGCCGTGCAATGGCTACGACAAAGCCGAGCACCAGTGCAGCCAG
>CAIOLZ010000029.1 GCA_903859265.1 uncultured beta proteobacterium | reverse complement strand
TTGGCGCGGGCTCCTGCCACCGTGCCAAACAGGGCCACCGGCAGCGGCAGCGAGGGCTGGCTCTCCAGCCGCATTGGCGAAATCAGCAACTCCTGCATACCGATGGACTCGTCGGCCAGTTGGTGCACAAAGGACGAGTTCGCGCCGTTCTCCAGCAGGCGCCGCACCAGATACGCCAGCAAATCACGGTGCGCGCCCACCGGCGCATACACGCGGCAGGCGATCAGCGGGTTTTTCAGTACTTCACGGTAAACACCCTCGCCCATGCCATGGAGCCGCTGCAGCTCAAAGGCGCCTCCGGTACGGGCAGCCATTTGCAAAATGGCCGCAATGGTGGCGGCGTTGTGGGTCGCAAACTGCGGGTAAATCGCGTCGCTCGCGTCGAGCAGGGCCCGGGCGCAGGCGAGGTAAGAAATATCGGTGTGGTGCTTGTGGGTAAACACCGGGTACGCGGGCAAGCCCAGTTCCTGAGCGCGTTTGATTTCAGCGTCCCAGTAAGCGCCTTTGACCAAGCGACACATCAGACGCACTTTGTATTGGCGTGCCAATGCGGCCACCACGTCGATCAACTCCAGCGCCCGGGTCTGGTAAGCCTGCATGGCCAGACCAAAACCACTCCATTGCGGGAAATGTTGGGCGACTTTGGCAATCAGCGCCTCCAGCACATCAAGAGAAAGCTCCAGCCGGTCAACCTCTTCGGCATCAATCGTCAAATTGATGTTGGCGCGTGCCGCCAGTTCACACAGCCCCCAGACGCGCGGCACCAGTTCGTCCATGACGCGCTGGCTTTGGGCGTCTTCGTAGCGCGGATGCAGGGCACTGAGCTTGATCGAGATGCCGTCGTTGTGTTCCAGGGGACCGCTTTGCGAGGCGTGGCCGGCGATAAAGTGGATCGCATCGGCGTAGCTTTTCAGGTAGTTCAATGCGTCCGCGTCGGTGCGGGCACCCTCGCCCAGCATGTCGTAGGAATAACGCAAATTGGCCTTTTTGCGCGCTGCGTCGGCCTCCATCACCGCCTGCGCAATGGTCTGCCCCAGCACAAACTGGCGCCCCAGCAATTGGACTGCCCGCAAAGTCGCTGCGACCACCGTGCGGGCGCCAAGCTTGGCCATCAGCCCCGGCCCGGCCGCGCCCGACCCGTCGGCTGGCGCATTCGGCAAAAAATGCTTGGACATCGCGATAGCCGTACTGCCCAGACGGGCCAGCACCTTGTCGCCACTTCCGTCAAAATCGGCCCGGCCCAACTGGTCGGCGGTCAAGGCAATGGCAGTATCCGCATCGGGTACGCGCAGCAGCGCTTCGGCCAGCCGCATCAGCGCCAAGCCCTCAGCACTGGAGATGGGATATTCCCTCAACAAACTCTCCATCGCCCAAAATGGCGGAGGGTTGTCCCGCACCGCCTGCACCCAGGGACTGGCCACTTTCGCGGCCTCCGACCATTCCAGTGCGTGCTGCAATGTGCCAAGTCGTTGGGCAACTACCGCGGCTTCCGGGCGGTAGGGAAAAGGAAGGCGTTGGTGATTGAGCATGAGGCGTCCTCGGGAAAATAATTGCCAATTTTTAAGCAATTCACCAAAAATATTTATCCAATATTTCGATTTATTTAGAGAAAAAACGGGAACCTGGGCCCATTCACCCGACGGGTCTATAGGTTTGATTTATATGTCGAGTTTTGGTCAGTTATTTGACTAATGTTGACCGAATCTTGCAAAATGCCCTAGCATGCGGTATGCAACCGGCGCTTCCTTCGCAACTTAATTCCAAAATTGCCCCTCGGGGCAATTTTTGGGTGCGCGGCGCCGTTGTAGTGTTGGCTTATTTTCTGACCGGGAAACTGGGGCTGGAACTCGCACCCATCGGGTCCCTTGTGACACTGATTTGGATGCCCAGCGGAATTGCAGTGGCGGCCTTGTACCGCTGGGGCCGACACTTCTGGCCCGCCGTGTGGCTGGGCGCATTTGCGATTAATCTGGCATCGGGTTCGGGCCTGGCCGCGGCTTTCGGGATTGCCCTGGGAAATACCATTGCGCCTTTGCTGGCAGTCACGTTACTGCGGCAATTGCAGTTCAACCCCGCCATCGCCGGCCCACGCGATGTCGCCATTTTTGCCGGCTTCGGGGCGCTGCTGAGCATGGTTGTCAGCGCTGCGCTCGGCAGTCTGGTATTGCTGGCATCGTCGGTGATTGAACCGCAATCAGTGGCTTGGGCTGCATTTACCTGGTGGTTGGGTGACAGCGTCGGCGTGCTGCTGTGCGGCATGGCGCTAATCACTTTTGAGCGTGCCGAAGTGTTACGGCTTTGTACCGGGCCCAAGCAGCAGACCTTTTTCAGCGCAATCGCCTTGTTGTTATTGATCGGTGCGGTGTGGATGTTGTCGCCTGCCAGCCCCGTTACACAAATACTGCTCTGCACATTCCCGGTGGCATTTGCTGTGTGGGTCGCGATATCTTTGGGAACCTGGGCAGCAGCCAACGCCATTTTGTGCATCGCACTGTTGGGAGTTGCGGCTACGTCCCTGGGGCGAGGGCCTTTCACCGACGCGTCCCTGTATTTGGCCATCACCAAGTTTTGGGCCTACATGGGCACGGTCTCCATCGTCTCGCTGCTGGTTTCTGCGCTCAATCTGGAGCGCACAGCGGCGCACCAGCAACTGGTTCAGGCAGAAGCGCGGTTTCGTGCACTGACGCACCTGTCATCCGACTGGTTCTGGGAGCAGGACACCGAATTTCGCTTCACCCACCTCGAGGGCGATTTGCAATCGATTACGGGTTGGCCCAACGAAAGTCATCTGGGCAAAACGCGCTGGGAAGTTCCCTATTGGGATATGCCCGACACCGTATGGGATGAGCATCGGGCGGCTTTAGCACGGCGTGAGACCTTCCGGGACTTCGAACTCTCACGCAAAAGTGCAGACGGTCAGGTCATTTACTACTCTGTCTCGGGTGCCCCCTTTTATGACGAAAGTGGCCGCTTCGCTGGATACCGGGGTGTCGGTAGCAATATTTCCAAGCGCCGCGTTGCCGAGGACGCGGTCAAACGGATCGCGCACTTTGACGCATTGACCGAATTGCCCAACCGCGTATTGTTCACCGACCGCCTGCAAACTGAATTCCGCCGGTCGCAACGCTCGGGGCGAAAGATTGCACTGCTGATGCTCGACCTGGACCACTTTAAAGAGGTCAACGACACGCTGGGCCACGATCAGGGCGACCGCCTGCTCGTAACGGTCGCAAGGCGCCTGACGGCCTGTGTGCGGGCGGCTGACACCGTGGCCCGCATGGGGGGCGATGAGTTCATGGTGATCCTGTGCGACCTGGATACTTTGCGTCCGGTGGAACTGATTGCGCAGAATATCCTTCGGTCTCTTTCGCAGCCCTATGACCTCAGCGGTGGCACCGGCAAGGTCACCGCCAGTATCGGTATTGCGCTCTATCCCGATGACGCTGTCGAGGTGGAAAGTCTGCTCAAAAAGGCCGATCAGGCGATGTACGCTGCCAAAACTGCCGGCCGTAACCGCTTTAGCTTCTATACCCAAGAGGTGCAAGACAGCGCCGAGCGCCGCATCTGGCTGGCCCAGGACATTCGCACGGCACTGCAAAATCACCAATTCTGGATTGCCTACCAGCCCATCGTGAACCTTTCGGATGGCAGCATCAACAAGGCCGAAGCACTGATCCGCTGGCAACACCCGGAGCGCGGCATGATCGAACCGGCGGTGTTTTTGCCGGTCGCCGAATCGAGTGGACTGATTGGCGAGATCGGCGAATGGGTTTTCTCGGAAGTCGCCGCGCAGGCCAAACTCTGGCGGTTGAAGCACCACAGTGATTTTCAGATCAGCATCAACAAATCACCGGTGCAGTTTTACCGACCCGGTGGAACAGCCATTTCATGGCACCAGCAACTGCACGACATCGGTGTGGGCGGACGCAGCATTGTGGTTGAGATCGCGGAGAGCCTGTTGCTGGATTCCAGCGCCAGCGTAGGCGAGCAAATTCGTGCGCTGCATGGTGAGGGCATGCAAATCTCGATCGATGACTTTGGCGCCGGAGCCTACGCACTGACCGACCTGCAAAAACACGACATTGATTTCGTAAAGATCGACCAGGCCTTTGTGCAGGCACTCAATGGCGACTCGAAAGAACTGGCGCTTTCCCAGGCCATTATTGCGATGGCCCACAAACTCGGCATTCAGGTGATCGCGCAGGGCATCGAGAGCGAGGCCCAACGCACGCTGCTGCAGGCTGCAGGCTGCGATTATGGGCAGGGCTACCTGTTTGCGCACCCCATGCCGGCCGAACAATTCGACGCTTTTTTATCCAACCACCAACCCCGAAAGAAGGAATAAACCACATGTCCCATGGATCCAATGGCCGCGCCGATCTTGACCGCATTGACCTGAAAATTCTGCAATCCCTGCAAAAGGACGGCCGCATGTCCAACCTCAAACTGGCGGAAACCGTGGCACTCTCGCCCACCGCCGTGCTGTCCCGGGTGCAACGCCTGACCAAGGACAACTACATTCTCGGATATGAGGCGCGCCTGAACCCGCTCCAGCTCGATGCCGGCATGATGGTGTTTGTTGAAGTGGTGCTCGACCGCACCACGCCCAACGTCTTTGACGCATTCAAGGCCGCCGTTCAGGTGCACGGTGAAATTCTGGAATGCCACATGGTTGCCGGCGGCTTTGACTATCTTCTCAAGACCCGCGTGGCCGATATGAACGCCTACCGCAATTTTGCCGGCACCGTGCTGTGGCAACTCCCCGGCGTGCGCGAAACCCGCACGTATGCGGTGATGGAAGAAGTCAAGGACACCACCCACCTCAAGCTGACCTGAGCGGCGCGCGGGCGCCAAAAATGGCGCTGCCGACACGAACCATCGTGCTGCCCGATTGCACCGCAGCCTCCAGATCTGCGGTCATTCCCATGGAAAGCGTGTCCAGACCCAAACCTGCCGCATTGAGCGCGTCAAAAAGTTCACGGGCTTGCGCATGCACCGCGCAGGCAGATGCAAAGTCGGGCGCGGGCTCCGGTATCGTCATGATGCCGCGCAGCCGCAACCCCGGCAGCGCGCCTACCGCGCGGGCCAGCGCCATTGCTTCTTGCGGCGCCACACCTGCCTTGTTGGGTCCACCGTCGATATTGACCTGCAGACACACCGACAACGGGGGCTTGTCTGCAGGACGTTGCTCACTCAGGCGCTGGGCGATTTTGAGGCGGTCAACCGAATGGGCCCAATCAAAGTGGATTGCAACAAGCCGCGTTTTGTTACTCTGAATAGGGCCAATGCAATGCCACTCAATGGCCGGATCCCTCAGATCCGCCAGCGCCGCAATTTTGTCCACGCCTTCCTGGATGTAGTTTTCGCCAAAAGCCCGTTGCCCGGCGGCGTACGCCTGACGCACGGCATCGGCGCCAAACGTCTTGGAAACTGCCAGCAAGCTGACTGCACCGGCGGGACGGCGGGCCTGCTGGCAAGCCTGCCAGATGCGTTCACGCACCCACTGGAGATTGTCGTCAATCATGGTCATAATGACCGAGCGTAACAAACAATATGAATCGAGCGAGGTCTTCGTGGATATCACCCAATTGCTTGCCTTCAGCGTCAAGAACAAGGCATCCGATCTGCATTTGTCAGCTGGCTTGCCGCCCATGATCCGGGTCCACGGCGACGTTCGCCGCATCAACGTCGAGGCGCTCGACCACAAACAGGTTCACAGCATGGTGTACGACATCATGAATGACACGCAGCGCAAACACTACGAGGAATTTCTGGAGATCGACTACTCGTTTGAGATCGACGGACTGGCACGCTTTCGCGTCAACGCCTTCAACCACCAGCGCGGCGCCGGGGCGGTGTTCCGGACCATCCCGAGCAAAATTTTGTCGCTGGAGCAGCTCAACGCGCCCAAGATTTTTGGCGACCTGGCACTCAAACCCCGTGGCATGGTGCTGGTAACCGGGCCAACCGGCTCCGGCAAATCGACCACGCTGGCAGCGATGGTCAATTACCTCAATGAGACCGAGTTTGGCCACATTCTCACGGTCGAAGACCCGATCGAGTTTGTCCATGAATCCAAAAAATGCCTGATCAACCAGCGCGAAGTCGGGCCGCACACGCTGTCGTTTGCTGCGGCCTTGAAATCAGCCTTGCGCGAGGATCCGGATGCAATTCTGGTGGGTGAAATGCGCGATCTGGAAACCATCCGCCTGGCCATGACCGCGGCTGAAACCGGCCACTTGGTGTTTGGCACCCTGCATACATCGAGCGCGGCCAAAACCATCGACCGGATCATTGACGTGTTCCCGGCGGACGAAAAGGAGATGGTGCGTGCGATGTTGTCGGAGTCGCTGCAGGCGGTGATCTCGCAAACGCTGTGCAAGACCAAGGACGGCCAGGGCCGCGTCGCCGCGCACGAGATCATGCTGGGCACCAGCGCAATTCGCAACCTCATTCGCGAGGCCAAGGTCGCTCAGATGTATTCCAGCATCCAGACCGGCAACAGCGTGGGTATGCAAACACTGGATCAAAACCTGACTGACCTGGTCAAGCGCAACGTCATCAGCGCTGCAGAAGCGCGCAGCAAAGCCAAAATCCCGGAAAATTTCCCGGGCTGACATTCGTGATGCAAACTGAGGGAGTGTGATATGGAACGTGATCAGGCAACCAAATTTATCAACGATCTGTTGCGCTTGATGGTAAGTCGCAACGGTAGCGATCTGTTCATCACGGCAGACTTCCCGCCGGCCATCAAGGTCGATGGCAAAGTCACCAAGGTGTCACCCCAACCCCTCAACGCGGCGCACACGATGGCGCTGGCACGCTCCATCATGAGCGACAAACAGGTCGCCGATTTCGAACGCAGCAAGGAGGGCAACTTTGCCATCTCGCCGCCCAACATCGGGCGCTTTCGCGTCAACGTATTTATTCAGCAGGGCAAAGTAGGTCTGGTGCTGCGCGTGATTCCTGCGACGGTACCCACGATTGACGGACTGGCCGTGCCACAAGTGCTCAAAGAAATCGTGCAATCCAAACGGGGACTGTGCATCATGGTGGGGGCCACCGGCTCCGGCAAATCGACCACGCTGGCCGCCATGGTGGACTACCGCAACGAGAACAGCTGGGGACACATCATCACGGTGGAGGATCCCATCGAATTTGTGCATGCCCACAAGAATTGTGTCGTCACCCAACGCGAAGTAGGGCTCGATACCGACACCTGGGAGTCGGCGTTGAAAAACACATTGCGCCAGGCGCCAGACGTCATTTTGATGGGCGAACTGCGTGACCGGGAAACCATGGAACATGCTGTTGCGTTTGCAGAAACCGGCCACCTGTGCCTGGCCACTTTGCACGCCAACAGTGCCAACCAGGCACTTGACCGCATCATCAACTTTTTCCCTGAAGAGCGCCGCAGCCAGTTGCTGATGGACTTGTCGCTCAACCTCAAGGCCATGGTATCGCAGCGCCTGATTCCCAAACAGGATGGCAAAGGACGGGTGGCAGCGGTTGAAGTGATGGTCAATACGCCGCTGGTGTCCGACCTGATCTTCAAGGGCGAGGTCAGTGAAATCAAGGAAATCATGAAAAAAAGCCGCAGCGCCGGCATGCAGACTTTTGACCAGGCGCTGTTTGACCTTTACGAGTCCGACGCCATTACCTACGAAGACGCGCTGCGCAACGCCGACTCGCTCAATGACCTGCGGCTGCAAATTAAACTCAACAGCCAACGCGGCAAATCCCGCGACCTCTCAGCGGGTACCGAAAACTTCGCAATTGTGTAATTCATGTCCAACATCAACCCTAAAACCTACGAATCCTCCACTCCAAAATCCGTCGCTTTTTTAGGCTTGGGCGTCATGGGTTATCCCATGGCCGGCCACCTTGCCAGTGCGGGTCACCAGGTCACCGTGTACAACCGCACGGAAGCGAAATCGAAAGCCTGGTGTGCGGAATTCGAGTCCGCCAGAAGCAGCCTGGGTGCGCACCGCCATGCCACCACACCGGCGCTGGCTGCGCAGGGCGCAGACATTGTTTTTTGTTGCGTCGGCAATGACGACGATTTGCGCAGTGTTGCGCTCGGTGGCGCTGAGGGTGGCGCACAAGGCGCATTTTCAGGAATGAAACCGGGTGCCATTTTTGTGGATCACACCACCGCCTCGGCCAGCATTGCGCGCGAACTCGGCGCTGCGGCGAAACTGGCGGGTATCGCGTTTGTGGACGCACCGGTATCTGGTGGCCAGGCGGGCGCACAAAACGGCATGCTGACAGTGATGTGCGGTGGTGATGCAGGCGCTTTCGAGACGGTGAAGCCCGTTGCCATGGCCTTTTCGCGAGCCTTCACACTGCTCGGTGAAAATGGCGCCGGCCAATTGGCCAAGATGGTCAACCAGATTTGCATTGCCGGCCTGGTGCAGGGCCTGTCCGAAGCCATCGCCTTTGGTCAACGCGCCGGTCTGGATATGAATCAGGTGCTCGACGTGATCGGCAAGGGTGCGGCGCAGAGCTGGCAGCTCGACAACCGTGGGAAAACCATGGTGGCGGACAAATTCGACTTTGGATTCGCGGTGGACTGGATGCGCAAAGACCTCGGTCTGGTGCTAGACGAGGCCAAGCGCAATGGCGCTCGCCTGCCGGTCACGGCACTGGTGGACCAGTTTTATGCCGACGTTCAGAACATGGGCGGAAGGCGCTGGGACACTTCCAGCCTCATCAAGCGGCTGAAGTAAAGCTATTGCGCAGGTTTTTGCGGCGTCATTCTGGCCAGTTCGTCCTCTGAAATAATTTCCAGAATACGAACCAGCTTCTGCACGCCCGATGTAGCAGTAATAACCTCGGTAGCCCGGTTTGCCTCGCGTTGGGTTACCCGTCCCATCAGGTAAACCGTTCCGTGCTCGGTAGTAATCTTGAAAGCATTGGCACTAAGGTCCTTGGCGTCCACCAGAGCGGCCTTCACCCGGCTGGTCACCAGCGCATCCGTCGAGCGTTGTGACAGCGTAGATATGCCGCTGATCGCCAGTTCGTTGAGCACGCTGCTGACGTTTTCTACGTTGGACACGATTTTTTCAGCGAGTTGCTTGTCCTGTGCGGTCGGAACTTCGCCGGTCAGCAAAACCTTGCGGTTGTAGGTGGTCACGTTGATGTGCACCCGATCACCCAGATTTTCGCTGATGCGACTGCCGGCTTTGAGGTCGATTCCGTTGTCCTCGACTACCGTGCCTGATGTGCGCCTATCGGTGGCGACCATGGCGCCGGTGGCCATCGCGCCCCCCATCAACAGCCCGACGCACCCCGACAAGGTTGACAGTACACACGCTACTAGCGCTGTCTGGACCAGTAAACGCGAACGAATCTTCATGGGTTAGCTCCTTGCTCGCCCAGCAACTGGGCATCGACCGCATCACAAATGCAATGCAGCGCCAAAATATGGACTTCCTGTACGCGCGCGGTGCGTTCGTGCGGTACACAAATATGCACGTCGGTATCGCGCAACGCGTGGTTCATCTTGCCGCCCCCGCGCCCGGTCAAACCGACAACTACCATGTCGCGCTCGTGCGCCGCTTCAATAGCCGCCAGCACGTTGCCCGAATTGCCGCTGGTAGATATGGCCAGCAAGACATCCCCCGGTTGCCCGAGTGCCCGCACCTGGCGGGAGAAAATGACGTTGAAATCGTAATCATTGGCAATCGCCGTAATGATCGAGGTGTCGGTAGTCAGCGCGATGGCCGCCAGCTCGGGGCGGTCACGCTCAAAACGCCCGACAAATTCTGCTGAAAAATGTTGCGCATCTGCCGCGGAGCCACCATTGCCGCAGGCGAGCACTTTTCCGCCTCCTGTAACGCAGGCGATGATGGCGCGCACGGCGGCGGCAATGGGTTTGCTCAGGACTTCGGCGGCCTGGTATTTCAGGTCCGCGCTGTCGATAAAGTGTTGGTGAATTCGTTGTTCCAGCATGGGGCGCATCATAACCGCGCCGTCCTGGGCCCCCACTTTCAAAAGGCGTCAAACGCCGCCTGCAACCACTCAATACCGTCTGGCTGCACTGCCAGCACGTCGAACCGGCAAGGTGGCGCAGTGCGTAGCCGCATCAGGTAATGCCGGGCGGCAAACACGATACGCCGGCGCTTGGCAATGCCAACACTTGCCGCCGCACCACCATGACGCGCATCAGCCCGGCTGCGCACTTCCACAAAAACGTAGGTGCCATCGGTGGCGCGCATGATCAGATCGATTTCACCGCCACCGCGGCCAGGCGTCCGATAATTACGGGTTATCAGCCGCAAGCCGGCGCGCTCTAGATAGCGCAGGGCCTCGTCCTCCGCGGCGTCCCCGCGTTGTTTGGTGGTCTGCAAAGGCGCAGGTTTTGTTGGAAGGATCATGTTTGTGAGCGCGTCTTTTTCTTCTGCTCTGGTTGCCGCGCGTGAGGCGGCCTCGGGACAACATTATCCGCAGGGCGCTTTGTATGTGGTGGCCACGCCTATTGGCAACCTGGCCGACATTACCTTGCGCGCACTGCATGTGCTCGAATTGGCAGACACTGTTGCCTGCGAGGACACGCGCCACACGCAACAAATGTTGCGGGCCTACGGTATCGACAAGCCGGGCCACCAGTTGCTGGCGCTGCACCAACACAACGAAACACAGGCGGCCCAAACCGTTATTTCGCGGCTGCGCGACGGCCAGCGTGTGGCCTATGCAAGCGACGCGGGAACACCCGGAATCAGCGATCCAGGAGCCCGGCTGGTATCGGCGGTTGCCCGGGCAGGACTGCGTGCCGTTCCCCTGCCGGGCGCCAGCAGCGTAACCACCCTGCTGAGTATTGCGGGTATCGCGAGTGAGTCCGATACCGGTTCTGGCTTTGTATTTCGCGGCTTTTTGCCCAGCAAGAGCGCAGAACGGGCGCATGGCATCGAACTGCTTGCCGAGGAGGCACGCGCCGTGGTCCTGCTGGAAGCGCCGCACCGAATAGAAGCTTTAGGATCGGCGTTGGCCGTGCTGGGACAGCGCAGCATCACCGTCGGACGCGAATTAACCAAACAGTTTGAAGAAATTTCAACGGTACGCGCGCAAGATTTTCGCGCCTGGCTGGAGGCCGATGGCAACCGCCTGCGCGGCGAATTTGCCCTGGTATTGCACCCGATGCCCGTGACCGGCTCAGAACCCGAGGACTTGCGGGTCCTGACGCTGTTACTGGCTGAGTTGCCGCTGAAATCTGCCGTGAAACTGGCGGCTGAAATAACCGGCCAGTCGCGCAACACACTGTACGACCGGGCACTGGCCATAAAAAATGCAGCAGACTGATGACCCAACACCCTTCAAACGCTTGGCCGCACGGGCGGTTAAAGAATCTTTGGTGGACAGTCCGGGCTCTCAACCCATTGCCAGTCCGACAACTCTGCCAAACGCCGAATGACCCATCGCGCTTCCTGGGCCGACAGCACCGATTCTGGTTGTGACAGGACACTGAGCAAGCTCTCAAGCACCAACTGCTCGGTAAGCGACTGACCGTGCAGCATATTTTGCGCTGTTTGTGCGAGCATGTTGGCCATGTCCTCACACAACTCATAGCGTTGCGCTATGTGCGCTCTCGAAGCCTGAGGCTTGCTGGCCCCGGGCTTCCAATACAAAGTCAGAAACGACTGCGCAATGTCGATCTGCGATTCGTCCGACAAGCGCAGTCTCTTTTACGCAGGATCAGCCCGCCTTTTGCGCGAACGCGCTGCACCAGCCGTTGGCGGAAACCTGCTTGCCCGCAAACAGGGGACAACCACCTGCCTTGTCACCGGCCTTGCCCTGAAACAAAGCGCAGGCACCGCAGTGCTGACCAGCGGCGTATTTGGGGAACTTGGTTTTGTCCGCCTTGGTCGCATCGGACTTGTAACCCAAAGCGGTAGCCTGAGGATCTGACTCGGCAACCATAGCTCCCTGAGCCATTACGGAACCGGCGGCCAGGACGCTGCTGCCAAGGCCCAACTGAACGATGAATTCACGACGATTTGACATAAAAATATCCTCTGGGGTTAGTGAACTTAGAAGAAATCAGTATAACCAAGCACGAAAAAACTTGCTCTGACCCGGATCAGCAAAACATGAATGCCACCAGGGCAGCGTCTTCCCCCAGATTCATCACGACATAGGCTGAAATCCGGTAACACAGACCCACAAAAAATTCGACGCTGAAGGCAGAGATCATGGAATGCATCGCGCCGGATCGGGCTACTCCAGGTTCAGCATCAACTGCTGCGCGGCCAAGGACCAGGTCTCCCGCCAGAGAAACCGTGCCCGAATGTTCCAGGACTGCACCCGGCTGGATTCGGTAGGCGCGGGCTGGGCATTGAGCCCCAACTCGCCGGCGAGGTACATGGAGCGCTTCATATGCAGCGGGTCGCTGACCAGCAAAATCGATTGAATGCCGGCAGATTTCATGAGTTCTCTGGCTTGCACCAGATTTTCAAGAGTGGAGCGCGATTGGGTATCGACCAGAATGGCACTGTCCGCAACCCCCTGCACGCGGGCGTATTCGCGCCCGACAGCGGATTCGGACGGGTAGCCTGACACCGGCGTACCCCCCGTGAAAATCAGCGTGCCGACGCGACCCTGCTTGTACAAACGAATCGCCTCGTTAATCCGCTCCTTGTAAACCGGCGAGGGCCGGTTGCCCCACGCTGCGGCACCAAGCACAACAGCGGCCTGGGCAGTTTGTGTGGACGACTCGCTGCTGTAGAGCACGATTTCAACCGCCAGCGTAGCGAGCCACAACGACGCGGCAATCAGGCAAACCGCCAAACCCGCGGCCAGAAAGCGAATAACCTGGATGAACTTCATAATGCTGCTGGGGCTTATACGAACCCGGAAATCCCACCGACGATCGCCACCAGGCAAGTGACACCAGACAGGCCCACAAGGACCCACAAATAGGGCCCTTGTAACCTTTGGGCCAGGGGTAGCGTCGATGCCAATGCAATCAGAAATCCGAGAACCAGCGGCAGCATGAAGGCATTGACGACCTGCGCGCCAATGTTGAGCCACACCAGATCCGGCACCAACAGAACCAGCATTGCACTACCGAGCACAGACAGCAGATAGACGGCATAAAACCAGGGTGCCTGCAGGGGCCGGTCTTCCAGTGAGCGCCGGTAGCCCACTACCTCTCCGACACCCCATGCCAGGGCGAGGGAGCAAACGATGGCAGCCACCATCGATGCACCCAAAACCCCCACACCAAAAACTATTTTGCCGGCAAACTGCCCGAGCGCCGGGGTCAATGCCTGACTGATATCACCAATGGAATTTAGGCTGATGCCGCCCCCGTGAGCCCCCAGGGTGGCAGCAGCCGCTACCAGCACCGCGGCGGTTAAAAGCTGCGTCAGGATTGCGCCAAAGGCAGTGTCCCAACGTGCCGTAACCAGGTGTTTGGCCTGTAATTTTTTGTCGGCCACGGCGGACTGCTGGTAGAAAACCATCCAAGGATTGAATACGGCGCCGATCAGGGCGGCC
Organism: uncultured beta proteobacterium; assembly: GCA_903859265.1. Classification (GTDB taxonomy): domain Bacteria; phylum Pseudomonadota; class Gammaproteobacteria; order Burkholderiales; family Burkholderiaceae_C; genus Allorhodoferax. The sequence continues at coordinate 1,836 of CAIOLZ010000029.1, read as the reverse complement.
GCCAAAAACATGAACGCGTGATTGCCCAACGGAATATCCAGCGCATGACGGGCGGCAATGCGCGGATCCGGATGCGCCACCCAGGCCACATAAAAAAATGCCAGCTCGAACAAGCCGATCACCAATGCCATGCGCTCCACCCGACGGTAAGAGCCGGTGAAAACAACCGCCAGCAATATCGCTGCGCTCGCCGGCAATGTGAGACTGCGGGACAGGCCAAACAGTTCACCAACGCCTGCGACCCCGGTGAATTCCGTCACCAGCGAGCCCAGCACACCGACAAAAAGTCCCGCCAGCGCCAGATAAGACCACCCCTTGCTGAATCTCTCACGAATCAACTCGCCATGCCCACGGCCCGTAAAAATGCCGAGGCGCACTGCCAATTCCTGCACCATATAAAGCAATGGGATGAGCAAAAGAAGCAGCGGCAAAAATCGATAACCCCATTGCGCCCCGCCCTGCGCTGCGGCAACCACATTGCCGGCGTCGGTGTCAGCGAGCATGACCAGCAAACCCGGCCCCCAGACGGCGGCCGCCAGCGCCCATCGAAGCTTGGCGGATTCCGTCATTGCGCGGTCGTTGGCACCACGACCGCGGGCAAATCGGCAAAACCAAAAAAATAGGGGCTCATGCGGTATTCCAGTTCCAGCCCCCCGTGTTCCGGCGCGCGCCCAAGGGACTCAATTTCGGCAGCCGTCAGCGGATGAATTTTTGCCACGTCACGCTCCCGGCTGAACACGTCATGACGCCACTCATAGACCTCCTGCAGTTTTTCACGGTAGGTGTAATTGTGGTTATTGTCGTTGTAGTAATCATCAAACTTGCCACGCCCGAGATAGATTGCGTTGGAGCCTTCATAGCCGGTTTTTGCGTAAGTACGCATGTCGGTGTTGAGAAAATACACCCAGTCACCCGGCACAAAATTGTCCGCTGCGACTCGGGTATTCATGACCATCAATTTTCCGGCCCGGGCCAGGTCCTGCCCGGTTGATTCTTTCTCGAAATACCATGCAGCGCCCGGCTCGATATACGTCAGCGGGTCGCCATCAAGCATCAGGCGCGCTTGCACCAACTGGGCAGTAACCGGGTCTTTCTTGATGCGCCGGTAGTAGTCCAGAACGCCCTGCACCATGATCAGCTTGGTCGCGGTGTAACAACCAATCGAATACTTTTGGGGGTTCAGGAACACGTCATTGACTGCCGCCTGCAAGTCGGCGTGGGGCTTGAGGTTGCCGTGGTCCCAGTATTTGCGGTTCCAGTGTGCCGAGCGCCCGTTCGGCCAGTGAAGTTCGATGGATTCGGACCATGCCGCAATGTTTTGTCGCACGCCGATGTGGTCCTGAAGGGCTTGCTGCTTACATGCAGCACCGCTGAACCCGGTGGTTCGCCCGGGCTGAAGCAGCGCCAGCAAAATTTCCTTTTTGGACACGGTGACCACGGTGCGCGGTTTTTTCACTGCAGCGGGCAATTCAACCAGTTCTTCCCGCAGTTCAATACCGCGCTCAAAGCTTAGACCCAGCGTGTCCGTCCCACGATCCGGATCCGTGCGCAAAAACTGCAAGGTCGCGTTTGCCGCGTCGAGATGCTCCGAATAGTCGTCCGGGGAAACACCCAAGCTCTTGAAATATTGGTGCAGGGAGGCTGACAGGGCCGCCAAATCTGCACCCGGACAACTGTAAACAATTCCTTCCAATGCCCTTGCAGAGCCGTCCTGCTCCGCGTTGCATGCCAACGCAAAGGTGCCCATCGCGATAACCATTCCCGCGCGAACCAGCTTCTGGATGACCTGCATGTTCAAAACCTCTTTTATAGCTTGTCGGAACTGTATCCGGATGT
>CAIOLZ010000028.1 GCA_903859265.1 uncultured beta proteobacterium | reverse complement strand
GGCCAAGCGTTCGGGTACTTAGTCTGAAAATGAGGACTAATATTCACCATCAGCACACTGTTTTAGCGGCGCCGCAAACTTTTTTTTGATCTTTGGGTGTGACAAGAGTCGGTATTTTGCAAAATTGGTGAATCGGGGGTAGCGAGAAAAAGTTATTGAAAATCAACACGTTACCCTGGTTGGTGTTGAATAGGACACCAATACCAACGATTAAGCAGTCAACATGTTGATCAATTTTTTTACTCTCCGAAGCCATCGTGGGTTCGATCCCCGCCAGCCGCACCACCACATGCTATTGAGCACCTCCGTTTGTAATCGAGTGCACGCCTAAGCCTTGGCAGTTTTCGCGGCTTGCAATGCCTGGTCAATGCTGCTTGCAAGCAGGCCCACAATTTCATCAACCTCAGATTCGTTGACTATGAATGGCGGTGCCAGCAGAACATGGTCGCCCCTACGTCCGTCAATCGTTCCTCCCGTGGGATACACCAGTAGCCCGTTGTCCATGGCCGACTTCTTGATCCGTGCGTGCAGTTTCAGGTCCGGGTCGAACGTCTCCTTGGTACTTCTGTCTTGCACCAGCTCGATGGCCATGAACAATCCGCGTCCACGGATATCGCCAACGTTCGGGTGATCCTTCAAGCGGTGGCGCAGTGCCCGCTGCAAGTACGCCCCACGGTCCCGCACTGCGGCCAGAAGGTGGTCACGTTCAATCACCTGTTGGACCGCTAGCGCCGCGGCCGCTGCTACCGGGTGGCCCAGGTAGGTGTGGCCATGTTGAAACAGGCCGCTTCCCTGTTTGAGAGGATCCATCACCCTGCTGGAAGCCAACAGCGCACCAATGGGCTGATAACCCCCACCTAGGCCTTTGGCAATCGTTACCAGATCGGGAACAACCCCTTCCTGCTCAAAAGCGTGCAAGGTACCCGTGCGCCCCATGCCGCACATCACTTCGTCGGCGATGTACAAAATTCCGTAGCGGTCGCACAGGGCGCGGACCCCCTGAAAATATCCGGGCGTCGGCGTGAGGGCCCCAGCAGTGGCACCGCCCACGGTTTCGGCCACGAAAGCGATGACTTTCTCCGCTCCGATTTCCTGGAACTTTGCGTCCAGTTCTGCCAGCAGTCGTTGCGTGTATTGGTCCTGGCTTTCCCCGGCGCCCCGGTCGCGGTATTCATAGCATGCCGATACGCGACCCACATCCATCAGGATCGGCGCAAACTGCTTTCGGCGCCATTCGTTGCCGCCCACCGCCAGTGCGCCCAGGGTGTTGCCGTGGTAGCTTTGCCGCCTCGCGACGAACTGTGTGCGCTGCGGTTGCCCGATTTCGACAAAGTATTGCCGTGCTAACTTGAGGGCCGCCTCAACCGCCTCGGAACCGCCCGAGACAAAGAAGACCTGATCCAACCCGTCGGGGGCTGTCCGTATCAGTTGATCGGCAAGCGCCTCGGTCACATCAGTGGTGAAAAAGCTGGTGTGTGCATAGGCCAATTTGTCAATCTGGGCATGCATGGCAGCCAGCACGTCCGGGTGCGCATGACCCAGGCAGGACACAGCCGCGCCACCGCTGGCATCGATGTAGTTCTTGCCACTTTGGTCGGTGATGTGAATCCCCTTGGCGCTGACTGCGGTGCCTGGAACCGAACGAAGTGAGCGATGAATGATGTGGCTCATGGCGGGAAAGCTTGCGTCAATGCTGGAATAAATGGATATCTTTTAAATATCTTGTTAATATATTAACAGCTTTGTTCAACAACCACTGACAACCGGAAACTCCATGAAAAATCCCCGCTGGCAAGGCGTGTTCCCCGCCATCACCACCAAGTTCCACGCCGATGAAAGCATCGATGCTGAGGGCACCGCAAAGCACATTGACTTCCAGATCCGCAACGGAATCCACGGTCTGGTGACCTGCGGGTCGCTCGGAGAAGCCAGCACCCTGACATTGGAAGAAAAAGTGCAGGTCGCCGAAATCGCCATGAAGGCCAGCAATGGACGCATTCCAGTCCTGGCCAACGTTTCCGAGACCAGCACCCGCGAAGCACTGCGCTATATCCACGCTTGCAATGCCATCGGCGTGGACGGTTACATGGTGATGCCCTCGGTCATTTATGTGGCCGACGCGCGCGAAGCCATGACCAATGTGCGCACCATGGCCCAAGCTGCGCAAAAGCCCATCATGGTTTACAACAATCCGGTGGCCTACCGCGTGGACCTGAAACCCGAACACATGGCAGAACTGGCCGACTGCGCGTGGATTGTCGCCATCAAGGAGAGCACCGATAACATTCGCCGCATCACGGATTTGCGCCTGACGGTGGGCGACCGCTACCAACTGTTTCTGGGTGTGGATGACCTCGCATACGAAGGCCTGGCCCTGGGCTGCGACGGCCTGCTGGCGGGCGTGGGTTGCACTTTTCCCCGCGAAACCGTTGCCCTGTACGACCTGATGAAAGCCGGGCAATTCGCCGAAGCACTCGCGCTCTACCAGTGGATGACGCCCATGATGCATCTGGACGTTTCCACCAAGCTGGTACAAAACCTCAAGCTCATTGATGTGGTGGCTGGTGTCAGTACCGAGTACATGCGCCGTCCGCGCCTGCCCCTGATCGGCGCAGAGCGTGCAGCGGTGGTGTCCATCGTCGAAAAAGCGTTGGCCAACCGTCCGGCCAAGTACCGATCCGTGGCCTGAATGCAATTTCCTGTGCAACGCATCCAGATCATTGACTCGCACACCGGCGGCGAACCCACGCGGCTGGTCGTATCCGGCTTCCCCGATCTTGGCACAGGCAGCATGGCCGAGCGGCTCGTGCGTTTGTCCCGGGACCACGACGTCTGGCGCGCGGCTACCGTGCTGGAGCCGCGCGGCAACGATGTGATTGTCGGCGCGCTGTTGTGCGAACCGGTGGCATCCGACGCCTGCGCCGGCGTCATCTTTTTCAACAATTCCGGTTACCTGGGCATGTGCGGGCACGGCACCATCGGGCTGGTCGCGACGCTGGCCCATATGGGTCGGATTCGGCCCGGTGTGCACCTCATCGAGACGCCGGTGGGAACCGTGCAGGCGACTCTGCATGATGACCGCTCGGTCAGCGTGCGCAACGTGCCGTCTTGGCGCCATGCCAGACAGGTCGCGGTACGGGTGCCGGGCTATGGCACTGCACACGGCGACATCGCCTACGGAGGCAACTGGTTTTTTCTGATCAACGACCATGGTCAACGCATCGCTGGCGACAACATTGCTGCGCTGACGGCCTACAGTTGCGCCG
>CAIOLZ010000027.1 GCA_903859265.1 uncultured beta proteobacterium | reverse complement strand
GTGACCACCATGTCGCGGTAAGCGCCGGTCTGCTCGTAAAAGCCCGAGCGTTTGCCCAAGCCCAGCGTCTCGGGCACGTCGATCTGCACATGGTCGATGAAGTTGCGATTCCAGATCGGCTCGAACAGCCCGTTGGCAAAGCGAAAGGCCAGAATGTTCTGCGCCGGTTCCTTGCCCAGAAAGTGATCGATACGGAATATTTGCTCTTCAGCAAAAACCTCATGCAATTTGCCGTTGAGCGCGACTGCGCTGGCAAGGTCCACGCCAAAGGGCTTCTCCATCACGATGCGTGCCTGCTCCACCAACTGCGCCTCCCCGAGCATGCGCACCGCCGACAGGGCAGCACTGGGCGGCACGCTGAGGTAATGCAGCAGCCGGCTTTCACCCGGCAGGCTGGCCCGCGCTGCGTCCACCGCCGCCTTGAGTGCGGCCGGCCCGGCCGATTGCGGCACATAGTCCAGACTGGCGGCAAAAGCGTCCCAATCCGTGGTGTTGACCTTGCGGATGAAGAATTCGTCCAGTGCGCCGCGGGCCGCATCCCGGAAACCGTTTGCGTCCATATCGTCCAGCGAAACGCCGATGATGCGGCAGCCCGGAATGAAGCCAGAGCTCACCAGGTGGTACAGGCCGGGCAGCAATTTGCGCCGTGCCAGGTCGCCCGTGGCACCAAACAAAACCACCACCTGTGGGAAGCGTGGACCCACGCCCGGGGGAATTTTTGCCATTGTGAAATCCCTGCCATCCGCAAAGTCCGAACTTCAAGCAACATTCACGCCAGAACCAAACGCGCGTCCCGCCTAAAAAGGATACCTTCACTCTCTGGTTCATTGGAGCCATATGTGTTTCTGGCGACTGGCACCAAGACCTTTGGCACCAGCAAAGTTGGCAATTTTTTCAATTTTGTAATGTTGCAACCGTCAATAAATTGCTGCAAAATTTTCAGGAGTTTGGGAGGTGCATGCAGTGAAAGTCTATGAAAAAGTCGCAAACCAAATGCAGTCCATGGACATACCGGTCATGGCTGTTTCACTCACGGCAATACCCCGGGCAAACACGCCGGTCCTTCTCATGGTGCATTGGCATGGATTTGACCGACAGCACGATTTGAAGGGCATCCCCAGCTCCGCCTTGCAACTCAATGAAGCCTGGATGGCCATTGAACATCTGGACGATGCCATGCTGCAGGCAGCTTGGCAGCTGGGAGCCTGGGACTTGGTGCGAGAGGAGCGACGCGGTTGCGATACCGCTGGGGCATCTGACCGTGAAATGCTGGAATGCCGTCAGGCCTTCGCCCAACATCCCTTCGAAGGCGCCGACGAGGATTTCATGGTTTCTGTAGCGCCTGATCGCGAGGACTTGATGCGACTGGGTGCCCGCATTGGCTATGTGCGATGGCAATTTCGTCCCGTGAAAAATGGACTCTGGACAGACGCGTCGGATGACGACACGTTGCTGTCGGACGGCAGCCGCGAGTCACCTTGTCCCGTGATGGCGAAGCCAGCGATCGGAACACGCCTGTGCCGTACGCTTTATCACCTCGGTCATAGCAGCCAAATAGTTCTGGCCTGATCGTCGCCCTTTTTTTGGGGGCCAGGCCTTGAAATTTTCTGACCCGCCATTAGTTCGGAAAACGCTGATGGACTGCGTCAGCTGGCCGGGCGTTCGGCTCCGGCAACTTATCTTTAATCTGATTTTTAAACAGGAGATTTCGTTATGGAAATTCGTCCCCTTTACGACCGGATTATCGTTAAGCGGATTGATCATCAACGACAGACCGCGTCCGGTATCGTGATCCCCGATACGGCGACTGAAAAGCCTGAGCAGGGCGACGTGATCGCTGTTGGCAGCGGGCGATTACTGCACGACGGCAGCATACGGCCCTTGCAAGTCAAAAAAGGCGAACGCGTACTTTTTGGAAAGTATGCGGGCCAGACCGTGAAGGTCGATGACCAGGAACTGCTGGTTCTAAAGGAAGAGGACGTGCTGGGCATCATTGAAGGAGCCCCTGCAGCTTCTCTCAGAAAAGTGGCTTGAATACGGATTGCAAAACCTACAGTTAGGAGATCGAAAAATGGCAGCAAAAGAAGTCAAATTTCACGATGGCGCACGTGCCCGAATTCTCAAAGGGGTAAATACGCTGGCTGACGCCGTCAAGGTAACGCTCGGTCCGAAAGGTCGCAATGTGGTCATCGAAAAGAGCTTCGGCTCGCCCGTCATCACCAAGGATGGCGTGACGGTTGCCAAGGAAATCGAACTCAAGGACAAGTTCGAGAATATGGGCGCCCAGATGGTCAAGCAGGTTGCGTCGAAAACCGCCGACGTCGCTGGTGACGGAACGACCACCGCGACAGTGCTGGCTCAGGCCATTGTGAAAGAAGGTATGAAGCACGTGACCGCAGGCATGAACCCTATGGACCTCAAACGCGGTATCGACCAGGCAACCCAGGCCATCGTCACGGAACTCAAGCATTTGTCCAAGCCCTGCAGCACCAACAAGGAAATTGCGCAGGTCGCGGCCTTGTCAGCCAACTCGGATACGGCGATTGGCGACATCATTGCCAAGGCCATGGATAAGGTCGGCAAAGAGGGCGTCATCACGGTTGAAGACGGAAAGTCGCTGGATAACGAACTCGATGTCGTGGAAGGTATGCAGTTTGATCGCGGCTATATCAGCCCCTATTTCGTGAACAATCCTGAAAAGCAGGTGTGCACGCTGGACGATCCGCTTGTGCTGTTGCACGACAAGAAGATTTCCAACATACGGGATCTGTTGCCCGTTCTGGAAGAGGTCGCCAAGGCCGGCAAGCCGCTGCTCATCATCGCGGAAGACCTGGAGGGTGAGGCGTTGGCAACTCTGGTGGTCAACAGCATGCGCGGTGTTCTCAAAGTTGCTGCAGTCAAGGCTCCCGGATTTGGCGACCGGCGCAAGGCCATGCTCGAAGACATTGCCATCCTGACCGGTGGCACCGTCATTGCCGAAGAAACCGGCAAGCAATTGGACAAAACGACCATCGCCGATCTGGGACGCGCCAAACGCGTGGAGATCCACAAGGAAACTACCACCATCATCGATGGAGCTGGCGACCAGTCAAAAATCAAATCCCGGGTCGCAACCTTGCAAGCCGAGAAGGACAACAGCACGTCCGACTACGACAAGGAAAAACTGCAGGAGCGAATTGCCAAGCTCGCAGGCGGCGTGGCTGTGATCAAGGTCGGTGCGGCAACCGAAGTCGAAATGAAGGAAAAGAAAGACCGGGTTGATGATGCCTTGCACGCCACGCGCGCTGCAGTGGACGAAGGTATTGTCCCGGGCGGCGGCGTAGCGCTGTTGCGCGCACGCGCTGCACTCAAAAACCTTCACGGTGCCAACCACGACCAGGACTGTGGCATCAAGATCGTGCTGCGCGCGATCGAAGAGCCGCTTCGCGCCATTGCCTTCAACGCCGGCGACGAAGCCTCGGTCGTTATTGACAAGGTTCTGTCGGGCAAGGGAGCCTGGGGCTATAACGCGGGTACTTCGCAGTATGGCGACCTGATCGAGATGGGTGTCATCGACCCCACCAAGGTCACGCGCACCGCGCTGCAAAACGCTGCATCGGTGGCTGGTCTGATCCTGACAACGGATGCGAGTGTCGTGGAAGCACCCAAAGAGGAAAAGGCAGTCGCGCCGGCCGCGGCTGATATGGACTACTGAACCCGGTCGGGATTAGCCCGGGGATTAAAGCCCCCGGGCTATTTTTTTCGATCAAACACAGACTGCGATGTCACATAACCATTCATTCACCACTGACAACGCGCCCCGACGCGAATACCTTGGCAGCCAGGCCAATGGTTACAGCGAAGCGACGCCAACTTGCGCCAGTGATCGCCTGACTGCGTGGTTTTCGGGTGAACTGGCATTGACGCGATCAGAAGCGCACCGTTTGCTGGAGAGTGCGGTGCGGTCCGATCAAAT
>CAIOLZ010000026.1 GCA_903859265.1 uncultured beta proteobacterium | reverse complement strand
GGTCCACGATGCAGGTGTGAATGCCGGGAAATACCGATAACTGCGCAGCCAGCGTCAGGCCAGCCGGCCCGCAGCCTACGATGAGAACGTCCACTTCGCCGGGTACGCCCTCGGTTCTGGCGGGCATGTCGGCGGTGGTTTCCATGACCTCCGGGTTACCGGGGCGAAATCCGTTGAGGTGAAATTGCATGGGCTATTCAGGTTTGATATTGGCGCTCCTGGCCAGGTCGGTGTAGCGCTTGGTGTCGGCCTTGATCAGTTTGGCAAGGTCTTCGGCCGAGCCTTTGTAGCGCTCAACGCCTGCGTTGGACAGGATGGTGACCACTTCCGGCTCTGCCAGAACCGTGGATATGTCTGTCACCAGTTTTGCAACGATCGCAGGCGGCAGATTTTTAGGGCCCATCAGTGCAAACCAGATGGAAAAATCGAATGGCTTGAGACCCTGCTCTTCAAAGGTTGGCACATCGGGGAGCAGGCTGTAGCGCTTTGCGGTAGAAACACCCAGGACTTTGATCTTGCCGTTTTTCGCAAACGGCGCCAGCAGATTGGCGCTCACCATCGCCAACGGAATCTGGCCACCGAGCACGTCGGTAACAGCGGGTGAGCAGCCCTTGTACCCCACATGGGTGGCCTCGATTCCAGTCTGGAGTTTCACGAGTTCCATCACGAAATTCTGGGGTGTTCCAATGCCGCAGGAACCGTAACTCAGGCTCCCAGGCTTGGCCTTGGACACGGCGACCAGCTCCTTCACGTTGCTTGCGTTCAGGGAAGGGTTGGCTGCCAGTGCAATGGGTGTGACACCCAGCAGCATGATGGGCGTCAGATCTTTCTCCTCGTCGTAGGGCAGCTTGCCGTAAACCCCAAGGTTGGTGACCATGGTGCTGTTTTGCAGCAGCAGTGTGTAACCGTCAGACGCTGCGCGCACCACCTCTGCGCTGCCGATATTGCCAGACGCCCCTGCGCGGTTGTCCACCACGACCGGCTGGTTCCAAAGCTTTTGCAAACCTGCGCCGATTTGCCGGGCCAGCACATCGGAACCGCCGCCGGTGGCGTAGGGCACCACGATGCGGACCGACTTGGAGGGATAGGTATCGGCCTGGGCGGTGCCGCCTATGACCAACAATGCTGCCGCGCAGAGCGCTTGGATAGAAGGATGAAGTCGCATGGTTGTAACCTTTTTCAGGAGTCCAGATCAATCGCACCCAGCCGCTTGATCCACAGATTCCAGGACCTTGGAATCTGCCCGTCGTTCATGTCGGACGCAAGCTGTGCCTCCTCGGTATTGAGAAAAGTGATTTCTCCCAAACCGTGCGCCGCAAGCTGAAGCTTTGCATTCACCTCCGCGTAGATCGCCCGGAAAATGGCCTGCTCCAGCGAGGTGCCAACCACCGTCGATCCATGACCCCGCATCAGCACACAACTATGCCGGCCCAGCGACTTGGCCAGCGCGGCGCCGAGGTACGAACTGCCTATGAGCATGTTCGTATTGCCACCCGCTTCCCGAATCTCAAAATGCGCCGAGCCTTCGCCCAGAAAGCCCGACATGTGGAACACCGGTTTGAGCATATTGCGGGTGATGGCAAAGGGTATGACGCTTTGCGAGTGGCTGTGCACCACGGCAACCACGTCGGGGCGGGCGCGGTAGATCTCTGCGTGGATAAAGCGCTCGAGGTAAGGGCGCTCGGTCTGGTCCGACAAGGTGTTGCCGTCGAAATCGTAGGTGGTGATGTCGCGCCTGCGCACCATGCCGGGTGCGCGGTTGCAAGACAGCAAAAAGGCGCCGGGCTCGCTGTCGTGGCGCACACTCACATGGCCCAGGCCGTCCACAATGTTTTGCTCGTAAAGGATGCGATTTGCATACACGAGCCGGTCAACAAGTTCAGGTGCTGGGGGTTGAAGAGCCATGGGCGGGTTCCTGCGGGTGTTGGGTTGATTACGGCAAGTCCTGCGCATTGTTCTGGCAGTGCCTTACCTTGACATGAGTCAGTATTTTTGGCTCGCGCCTGTATATTGGCAAGCGTGTCGGCTGATAATAAGTATTGCGTTTTTAAATAGTGCGGGGAGACGATTTTTTGGCCAAACTCGATCTTGAATGGCTGGCGGTATTTGATGAGGTGTTTAAAACGGCCAGTGTCTCCAAGGCCGCGGACAGGCTTGGTATCGCGCAGGCAGCAGCGAGCACATCACTCAACAAACTGCGGGAGCATTTTGGTGATCAGCTTTTCAGCCGCACTGGGCGCGGCATGTTGCCCACACCGTTTGCGCAATCGATTCAACCATCGCTGCGCGCCATCCTGTTTCACCTGGAGCAAGCGCATGCCAGCCACACGGTATTCGAGCCCGCCCATGCCCAACGCACGTTTCGCATCAGCATGACCGACATCAGCGAGATCGTGTTGCTGCCCACGCTGCTCAATTACCTGCGTCAGGAGGCGCCCGGTATTGAGATCGATATTGAAAAAATCACGAGTGACAGCGTGCGTCGGCTGCAAGATGGTGAGGTCGATCTGGCGGTCGGCTTTATGCCGCAACTCGACGCCGGTTTTTACCAACAGGTGCTGTTCGCGCAGAATTTTGTGTGCCTGGTGGCAGCCGATCATCCCCGCGTCACCGAGCGATTGAGCAAGTCCGCATTCAGTCGGGAACGCCACGTCCTTGTCAGCTCTTCAGGCACCGGGCACGCGATTGTGGACAAGGTGCTCGACCGTGCCGGGGTGCAGCGTCGCGTTGCGTTGCGCGTGCCAAGCTTTCTTGGGGTGGCGCGCATCGTGGCCGAGACCGAGTTGATTGCCACGGTGCCTTTGCGCTATGGGGAAGTCATGGCCCGGCGCGAACCGATTCGCGTGCTGCCGGTGCCGCATGTTCTGCCACGCTACAACGTCAAGCAGCACTGGCATGAACGGTTTCATACCGATCCGGGCAACGTGTGGCTGAGGCGAACCATTGCGCAACTCCTGGGAGGTACCCCGCAGGCAAGGGTTTGACCGTGATATTCTTTTACCCGGATGGCTTGAATAAGCTTAGGACAAATTACAAAGGGGCCAGCAATGGAGTCACTGGATTTCACGCAGAAACCTGCCATTCTGGTAGTGGACGATACACCGGACAACCTGACACTCATGTCGGGGCTGCTCAAACAAACCTACAGCGTCAAGCTTGCCACCAACGGTGAAAAAGCACTGCAATTGGCTGGCGCAGCCAACAAGCCCGACCTCATCATCCTGGACATCATGATGCCTGGCATGTCGGGGTTTGAAGTTTGCGAGCGCCTCAAAAGCGACGCCAGCACACGTGACATTCCGGTGATTTTTTTGACTGCCATGACCTCGACGGAGGATGAGCGCAAGGGGCTCGAACTCGGTGCCGTTGACTTCATTACCAAACCTGTCAATCCACCGATCGTGATGGCGCGCGTGGCGACGCACCTGCAGGTCAAGGCTGCGGCAGACTTCCTGCGCGACAAAAACGAGTATCTGGATTCCGAGGTGCAACGCCGCGGGCGCGAGCTTGCAGCAATTCAGGATGTCACCATTCTGGCGATGGCGTCCCTTGCGGAAACGCGTGACAACGACACGGGCAACCATATCCGGCGCACCCAGCACTACCTGCGATTGCTGGCCAACCAGCTGCGACACCATCCGAGGTTCCAGCGCTCGCTCGATGAGCGCACGATTGACATGCTCTTCAAATCCGCGCCGCTGCATGACATCGGCAAGGTGGGCATTCCGGACCGTATCCTGCTCAAACCCGGGCGCTTTGAACCCCATGAATTCGAGATCATGAAGACCCACTGCAAGCTCGGGCGCGACGCGATCCAGCATGCCGAGGACCAGCTCGGTGTAGAGGTGGAGTTTCTCCGGTACGCCAAGGAAATTGCCTATTTCCACCAGGAAAAATGGGACGGCTCAGGCTACCCGGAAGGCATTGCAGGGGATCTCATTCCTGTGTCGGCACGGTTAATGGCGATTGCCGATGTGTACGACGCGCTGATCAGCCGTCGCGTTTACAAGGAAGGTATGCCGCATGAAAAGGCGGTCGCCATCATCGCCGAGGGACGTGGCACGCACTTTGATCCCGATATGGTTGACGCATTTCTTGCGTTGGCAGAAAACTTTCGTGAAGTGGCGCTGCGTTACGCCGACTCCAATGAGGAGCTGGCCCAAAAGGCCGAGGCACTCAAAGTGATAACAGGCTGATGTTTCCATGAAATGGCTGGCCAATTTTGTTGCCACCCACACCCGGTGGGCATGGGCCACCATTTGTTGCTTTGCGGTCCTGGTCGGCCTGCTGGTAGCGTTGATGGATTTGCGGGGCCGCGAGCATCAGCAACTGACCCTGCTGCAGACCGAGGCCAAGCGCAGCAGCCTGGAGATTCAGTCAAAGACGCTCAATGGCAACATCATGGGTGCCATCACCTTGCTCGGTCTGATCGATGGTGACATCAAGCAGGAGGCGACCAATGGTCTTCTGTCGCAGGACGCGCATATTGACGCCACCCTTTCGACCCTGGGAAATGCCAGCGACGCCGACGCCGTGTTTGTGGTGGGACAGGACGGTTTGGTCAAGACCGCCTGGGACCGCGCAGGCAAGTTGTTTTCGGGGCTTGATGTGAGTATGCGGCCCTACTTCCAGATTGCCATTCGCGGGCAAAACAGCGTGTATGCCGCTGTCAGCATGTCCACAGGTGAGCGCGTGGCTTACTTTGCCGCGCCTGTTTTTGCAGAGCGCGCCAGGGCGACCTCAGGCGTGGGTGCCGTGGTAGCCCGGGTCAATCTGGAACTGGTCAACAGCATGTTGCGCGACCGGTTTGATGTGGCTTTGCTGCTTTCGCCACAGGGCGTCGTATTTGCCGGAAATCAGGATGCATGGCTGGGCGCGCTGGAGGGCGTTGCCACGCCCGAGCGGCTCAAAGCGATACGCGCCCTGAACCAATTCGGGGCCCACTTTAACAAAGCCGATCCCCGTAGCCTGCCTTTGCCTTTGACCGCTGGTTTTGAAACCCTGGACGGCAAGCGCTTTGCCGTGGCCACCGCGCCTGTGCGCTGGAATGACCCCACCGGTGAATGGAAGCTGGCGGTGATGGAAGACATGGGCAGAACCGTGCCCCTTGCTGATTCCCTCTGGAAAGGCTTGCTCGCCGGCGTCGTGATCTTTTTATTGGGCTGGTTAGGCCTGTATCTGCTCAAGGGTCGCCATGCACAGGATCAGGCCAATGCCCAGTTGCAGGTATTTGCCGCCCATCAGCAGCAAATGGCGGAGTTCCGCAAGCAGCTGGGCAGCGCTGCAGTGCAGTTGCAGCGCTGTGAAACCCTGGAGCAACTCGCCAAAGAATTTTTCATTCAGGCGCGGCTATTGCTGGATGCGCCGCAAGGCGTTTTGTATGTGGCTGACATTGATAGGCCGGATGTGCTCAGGCTCGCCGGGTGTAGCGCCTGCGCAGAAACGCCTCCCGATGTGCTGGATGCAGGCGACGGCTTGCTCGGGCAGTGCGCGCAGGACAGGCAGACACGGGTCTTCGCAACGCCCGCGGGTGGACACTGGACGGTTCGCTCGGGCCTCGGTGATGCCGTGCCGTCGGCACTCATCATGGGGCCGATCGTCATTCGGGACACGCTCATTGGCGCGGTGGAACTGGCCCTGCTCAAAGCACCCGAACAGACCACCACAGACAACTTTGCCGAATTGCTGGCGGCGTTGGCCAACTCGCTGGAAATCCTGCGTCGCAATTTGCTGCTCCAGCAAATGGCCAACCAACGCCCCCAACCCATGGAGATGAACCCATGAATTTCCTGATGAATTTGCTGGAACGGCGAACGCTGCTCACCAAACTGAGTCTGGGCTATGCGGTGTTGCTGTCTTTTATCGTGGCCACGGGCGTGACGAATTTGATGGTGCAACAGCGCATCACCCGCGACCTGGAGGATATGTACGAAAAGGAAATGCTGGGTGCTTCCAACGCCCAATCTGCCTTGGCTGATTATCTGGTGATCGGCCGTGAAATCCGGCAGGCGACTTTGGTGAAAGACGCCACCGCCCGTGCAGAGGCATTGCAGCAGGTCAGCACCGCGCACGATGAGATGCAACGCGAGATTTCCGAACTGCGTCCGCGTTTGTTGCTGGAAGAAAACAAGAAACAGCTGGCCGCTTTTGAGAGCCAGTACAGCCTCTATAAAACCAACGTTGACAAAGTCAGTGCCATGCTGGCCCGGGCCCAGCAAACCGAAGCGGAAGGTTTTGTAACTTCCAATGAGTTCCGCCGGGTCGGCACGGCCGTCAAGAATGCGCTGCAGGCGGTTGCAGATGCCAAAGAGGCGTCTGCCAAAAACACCAAAGATGCCGTTGTTGCACTCAGTGAAGCTTCCCTGCAGCGTACCTACCTGTTGCTATGCCTCGGGGTGTTTTTTGGAGGCGTCGTAGGCTGGCTGATTACGCGCTCCATACGGCATCCCAACGAGCAGCTTCGCAGCGCCGTGGAGCAACTTGCAAAGGGTAATCTTTCGGTGCAAGTGCCGCACGCGCAGTACGACAATGAAACCGGGGCACTGGCGCGCGCGGTTCAGGTGTTGCAGCAGGGTGCGCAAACCATAGACACCGAGGCCTGGATCAAGAGTGGTTTGTCCCAGATATCGACCGCATTGCAGACCGTGACCAGTTTTGCAGAACTTTCGCAAACGCTGTTCTCCCATCTGGCGCCGCTGGTAAAAATCGGCCACGGCGTGTTTTATGTGTATGAAGAGGACCAGCGGCGGTTGCGCATGTTGGGCTCTTACGCCTTGCGCGATCGCAAAACCCTGAACCAGTATTTCAATTTGGGCGAGGGGCTGGTAGGCCAGTGCGCGATGGAACGCTCACCCTTGATACTGAGCCGCCCGCCGGCAGATTACGTGCGCATCGGCTCCAGTCTGGGGGATGCGGTTCCGCGCTCGATCGCGGTATTGCCGATTTTGCGCAACGACCGTCTGTTGGGTGTGCTGGAGGTGGCAACGCTGGAGAGCTTCGGACCGCGCGAGCAGGCCCTGCTCGATGGCGCCATGCCGGTGCTGGCCATGAATGTGGAAATTCTGGAGCGCAGCGTACGGACCAACAAATTGCTGGAGGAGACACAGCGCCAGGCCCGCGCCATGCAGGAGCAGGCGGCCACGCTCGAGCAGCAGGCCGTCGAAATGGAAGCGCAAAAAGATGCGATCGCCGCCACGGAAGCTTGGTACCGCGGCATCATCGAATCGGCGCCGGATGGGCTGATCGTGATGGACGAGCGCGGCACCATTCAGATGGTCAACCCGCGTATGGGTCACCTGTTCGGCTATACCGAAGAGGAGATGGTCGGACAACCCATCGAGTTGTTGGTACCCATGGCTTCCAGGGGTGGGCACGTTGCCATGCGGGACAATTTCCTCTCGGTGGGGCGTCCACGCGACATGGGTGGCCGCGACCGCACGTTGCAAGGCCAGCGCAAGGACGGCAGCCTGTTCCCTGTGGAGGTTGGTCTGTCGAGGCTGGAGCCCTTGGGCGGTAGAGGCGTGTGTGTCTGCGCGTCCGTGCGCGATATCACCGAACGTCAGAAAGTTCAGGAGGCCATGCGCATTGCCAACGCCGAGCAAAGTGCCATGTTCGAGGCCACAACACTGGGGATTGCCTTCATTCGCAATCGCGTCATTGTTCGCGGAAACAGCAAGCTAGATAAGCTGTTTGGCTACCCCGATGGCGCACATCTCAACCAGACAACGCGTGCCTGGTATCCCAGTGAGGATGAATATATCAATGTTGGCGGCGCAGCCTACGACCAGCTTGCACGCGGTGAAACGCATCAGCGCGAGCAGGAGATGGTGCGCGCCGACGGAAGCCGCTTCTGGTGCCAGCTCAGCGGTGCCGCCATTGACCCGACCGACATGGACAAGGGCACGGTCTGGATGCTGCAGGACGTTACCGACCGCAAGCGCATGGAAGCGGAGATCAGGCGTACCAACTTCCTTGCCGACGTTGCACTGGAATTGACGGGCAGCGGTTATTGGTATGTGGATTATTCCGACCCGGATTACTACTACCAGTCGGACCGTGCGGCGCGCATTCTCGGTGACCCGGTGAAAGAAGACGGGCGCTACCACCTTGATACCGAATGGTTTGCCCACTTGCGAGAGGCTGACGCCCATGCCGCAGAAGTGACGGCAGAGCGGTATCAGGGCGCCATCGATGGCAAATACGACAAGTACGAAGCCACCTATGCCTACAAGCGCCCTGCCGATGGAAATATCGTCTGGGTAAAAGCCGGGGGCAAGCTCGTTCGCGAGGAAGGTACCGGCAAAATTCTCTACATGTACGGGGCCTATCAGGACATCACGTCGCAGAAACTGGCGGAAGACAGGGTGCAGGCCAGCGAACGCCAGATGCGCTCCATGCTGGACACCAGCCCGATCGCCGTGCGGGTTGCAGATATTGGTACGGGCACCATTCTTTATGCCAACAAGGCGTATGCCGACATGTTGCATGTCACTCCGGAGCAATTGCCTTCAGTCTCGCCAAGAACCTTCTACCAGGACACGCAGGCGCTCGACGATGTACTGGCCAGCCTGCGAGCTGGCGAGGACGTGATCAACCGGTCCATAGCGCTCAAGACCCTTGATGGCAACCCGTTCTGGACATTGGCGTCCTACTTCCATATCGAATACCAGGGCAGCGCTGCCACTCTGGCCTGGTTCTTTGACGTCACTGAGCTGCGGCGCTCGCGTGAAATTGCCGAAGAGGCCACCAAGGCCAAGAGCGACTTCCTGGCCAATATGAGCCATGAGATCCGCACCCCGATGAACGCCATCATCGGCATGAGCCACCTGGCGCTGCAAACCAATCTTGATAAAAAGCAGCGCAACTACATCGAGAAGGTGCACCGCTCCGGAGAAAACCTGCTGGGCATCATCAACGACATTCTCGATTTCTCCAAGATTGAAGCCGGCAAGATGGGTATGGAAACCATCGACTTCCATCTGGAAGATGTGATGGACAACCTGGCCAATCTGGTGGGTCTGAAAGCCGAGGACAAGGGTCTGGAGTTGCTGTTCAGTGCGGCGCCGGATGTGCCAACCGCCCTCAGGGGTGATCCGTTGCGGCTCGGCCAGATCCTCATCAACCTGGGCAATAACGCGGTCAAGTTCACCGACAAAGGTGAAATTGTGGTGGGCATCGAGACCGTGTCACAGGATGCCAATGGTGTGGAGCTGCATTTCTGGGTGCGCGATTCCGGCATCGGCATGACACCGGAGCAGTGCGCCAAGATGTTCCAGAGCTTTAGCCAGGCCGACGCCTCCACCACCCGCAAATATGGGGGAACCGGTTTGGGGCTGGCGATTTCCAAAAACCTGGTGGAACTCATGCAGGGCCGTATTTGGGTGGAAAGCGAAGCGGGCAAAGGTTCTACCTTCCATTTCCACGCCCGTTTTGGTATTCAGGACAACCCGCAGCCCCGGCGCATGTTCCGTGCAGAAGAATTGCTGGGCCTGCGGCTGCTGGTGGTGGATGACAACGCATCGGCGCGTGAAATCCTCTCTACCATGGCACGCACTTTCGGTCTGGAGGTGGATGTGGCCCGGGACGGTGCGCAGGGCCTGCGCATGGTGCAGGAGGCTGACGCCAAGGCCC
Organism: uncultured beta proteobacterium; assembly: GCA_903859265.1. Taxonomy (GTDB): domain Bacteria; phylum Pseudomonadota; class Gammaproteobacteria; order Burkholderiales; family Burkholderiaceae_C; genus Allorhodoferax. Next base: position 377 of record CAIOLZ010000026.1, on the reverse strand, counting down.
TTCCCTACGACCTCGTGCTGATGGACTGGAAGATGCCGGTCATGGACGGGGTCGAAACCCTGGCCAAGCTGCGCGCGCAGGAACTTGACCATGTGCCGACCGTCATCATGGTCACCGGCTATGGCCGTGAAGAAGCATTGGGCACGGCATCGCAGCGCGGAGTGTCCCTGTCGTCGGTGCTCACCAAGCCGGTAACGCCGTCCACGTTGCTCGAGGCCATCGGAGAGTCGCTGGGTAAAGGCATGGTGCTGGAGACCCGCGCCGATGTGCGCGCCGATTCGCAAGTGGAATCGATGTCCTTGCTGCGCGGTGCCCGGGTGCTGCTGGTGGAAGACAACGAGATGAACCAGGAGCTGGCGCTGGAGCTCCTGCGCAAT
>CAIOLZ010000025.1 GCA_903859265.1 uncultured beta proteobacterium | reverse complement strand
CTCGATTACAACCGGAGGTGCTCAATAGCATGTGGTGGTGCGGCTGGCGGGGATCGAACCCACGACCCTTGGCTTCGGAGGCCAATACTCTATCCACTGAGCTACAGCCGCAAGGGTCGGTCGGGATTGTAAGTGGTTTCACGAGGCCTCCCGCTATAATCAGAACGAACTTTTTATTCGCAGAACATTAGAGGAAACCATGAGCGAAACCAGCAACGCAACTGTTCACGCGCAGGCGCATACAGGCCCCATCAAAAGCCCCAAGCAATTGCTGTTGGCAGTGTTTTTCTCTTTTGTGATTCCAATTTTTATCATCATCGGACTGGTGTATGTGGTGAACACCGAGAACAAGCCCGCTGCCGGTGCCGAAAACATTGAGCGGGCAACTGCCGCACGTATTCAAAAAATTGGAACCGTCGAAATTCGTGATGCCAACCGTGTCATGAAAACGGGTGAGGAAGTTTTCAAAGGCGTATGCAGTGCGTGTCACGCAACTGGTGCTGCTGGCTCACCGAAGTTTGGTGACGCGGCGGCGTGGGCACCTCGCATCAAAACGGGATTCGACGCACTCTGGAATTCAGCACTCAAGGGCAAGGGCGCCATGGGTGCGCAAGGCGGTGGCGACCTGTCAGACTTTGAAGTGGCGCGTGGCGTCGTTTATATGGCCAATGCCGCTGGCGCGAAGTTTCCCGAGCCTCAGCCTCCGGCCCCTGCAGGTGCTCCCGCTGCTGACATGCCCAAATAGGTTGGTCGATTCCGCTGCATTGAGGTTCGGCGGGCGGTAAAAAGAACCGGCTTGTGGCCGGTTTTTTTACGGCGTTGCGTGGTCGCCCTGGAACATGCATGGACTTCTGACGAAGTTGAAGCGCTCAGGCAAGTCTTGCCGCAACACTTCGGAGGGCGCCCAGCGTTGTTGCTCAACTGCATTGGCGGCGATGGGAACATCTTGGGTATGAACCAATCCGAAACCCATGCTGGTGAGCAAATACAGCCAGCCGTTTTCGTCCACAAACGCCGCAACATACGCGGCCGTTTCTTCAGTTTGCGCATGAATCCGGAAATCAGGTTCGACGCGCCATACCCAAGGTGTGACTTCCAGTTCCACATAGACCCTCTGCGGTCCATTCTGGAAGTACCAGCGCCCATGGGAGTCGCTGGCGTAGTTGCGCCCGATGAATTCAATCAGTTTTCGGTGCTGTAGCAAACTTCCCTTGGCGCCAGGCAATCCACTGCCAAATGCGCCTGCAGCTTGCGCACGGTCATCGCGCATGTACCAGTGGCCGCGCGCGTCCAGCCCGAGCCAGCCAAAACAATTTGGCACATTGGGCCATTTGAGCATGGCCTGTTTAACGATATCGTCCATGTCGGTTGGTCAATGTGTGAATTGGGTCAGCCAGTCGCCAACGTTATGCGGCATGGTTCGGACATGGCCGGGAACGCGTCCGGATGGAAACCCGACATGGCCGCCGTGCACAGGCTGCCATAGCGTGACCGATTTGCTTACTTCGTGAGCAGAGGGCAGGCACCAGTGCGGCACAAAGGGGTCATTGCGGGCGTTGAGGACGAGTGCCGGTATTTGGATGCGGCCAAGGTGTGGCTTGGCTGACGCCCTGGACCAGTAATCCTCGGTGTTCTTGAATCCATGCACGGGCGCTGTAAATACATTGTCAAAATCGTACAAGTCCTTTGCCGCCCGCAACGCATGCTCATCAAACAGCCCGGGATGCTGCTTCAATTTCACCAGCGCCTTGGGTTTCATGGTTTTTAAAAACATCCGGGTATAGACGAGGCGGTTAAAACCTTTTCCGATCGCATGACCGCCTGCTGCCAGATCGATTGGCGAGCAGATGGAGGCTACCGCCGTCACCGTTTGCCCCGCTGTGGCGCCGGCCTCAGCGGCCCAGCGCATTAACGCGTTGCCGCCCAGCGATATGCCGGCTGCAATGATCGGTCCGGCATGTTCACGCCGAAACCGTTGGAGGATCCAGTCAATTTCCTCGTAGTCACCCGAGTGGTATGCACGCGGACCGAGGTTGATTTCACCGCTGCAACCTCGGAAGTGCGGCACGGCAAACGCCATCCCCTTCTGTTGCGCATAGTCCGCAAATGCCTCTGAGTACTGGCTTCGCGATGTGCCTTCCAGACCATGAAACAGGACCAGCAACACATTGGATCCGGGTGCCACTTCGCCCGGCTCGGAAGCGAGCCAGTCCACATCAATGAAATCGCCATCCGGGGCAGACCAGCGTGCTCTGCGGTACTGTGGCCGAACACCCGCGTACCGCTTCGCGTACAGAGCGGACCAGATGGTTTGGAGGTTTCCTCCGGGCAGCCACCAGGGGGCAGCGTAATGCATCATGGATGGGACCGGGCTAATGCAACACCTTGGCAGGCTGGCTGATCTCGTTGATTTCGTCCTGGGTACCGGGACTGGCGTGGTGCACCACCAGCCGCCAGCCCTGCGCAGTCTTGTGGTACACATTGGTCGCCAGAACATAGGCTTGGGCTGGGCCATCTGCGGTTGCGACTTCGACTTTTTCGAGCACGTGGTGGACGGCGCTCGCCATGGAATCGACGCGGCGTATTTGTTCCGGTTTGGCACGGATGACGCCTCCGCGGCTGAACATGCCATCAAAAGCAGCGCGGATTGCCCCTGCGCCAATGAGGCGCGGGCCGCCGGGATGGATGCACACTATGTCGTCCTCGTCCGCCCAACAAGCCATCAACTTCTCGATATCGCCGGCATACAAAGCCTCGTAAAAAGCGAGTTCAATATCGTCGGGCGTGCCGCCGACGGTTGCTGCCTGAAGTTTTGATTTGGTTCTCGCCATGCTCACATTGTCGCTGATCACCAAAAACAAAGCCGCCTGAGAGTCACTCAGGCGGCTTTGGGGAAATGATTCTACGTTGTAGCTATTTCTTCATGCGGTACTTGCGAAGTGCTGCAATTTGGGCGGCCATCACGGCGAGTTCCGAGGTGGCTTTGGCCAGATCGATTTCGCTACGAGCGTTCTTCACAGCCTCTTCGGCTGCTGCCTTGGCATTATTGGCCTTTTCGTCGTCCAGATCCTTGCCACGAATAGCCGTGTCGGAAAGCACTGTCACGCAGTTGGGTTGCACTTCGAGAATGCCACCGGCCACGAAGACAAACTCTTCGCTTCCATCCGCTTTTTCAATGCGTACGGAGCCGGGCTTGATGCGCGTGATCAGCGGTGTATGGCGGGGATAAATCCCCAGCTCGCCGGCTTCACCGGGCAGAGCGACAAAGCGCGCTTCACCCGAAAAAATCGACTCTTCCGCACTGACCACGTCCACGTGGATGGTGTTCATGGCTTAAACCTTTTTGGCTTTTTCGAACGCTTCGTCGATCGTTCCGACCATGTAGAACGCTTGCTCAGGCAAGTGATCACATTCGCCTGCCACGATCATCTTGAAACCACGGATGGTTTCAGCCAGCGTCACATACGTGCCGGGGGATCCGGTAAACACTTCAGCCACATGGAATGGCTGCGACAGGAAACGCTGAATCTTGCGAGCCCGGGCAACGGTCAATTTGTCTTCCGGAGCCAGCTCGTCCATACCCAGAATCGCAATAATGTCGCGCAATTCCTTGTAGCGCTGCAGCGTACCCTGCACAGCACGGGCCGTGTTGTAGTGGTCCTCACCAACGACGTTGGGGTCCAGTTGGCGGCTGGTGGAATCCAGCGGGTCCACTGCAGGATAGATACCCAAAGATGCGATATCACGGGACAACACCACGGTGGAGTCCAAGTGGGCGAAGGTGGTTGCGGGTGACGGGTCGGTCAAGTCATCCGCAGGCACGTAAACGGCCTGAATGGACGTGATGGACCCCACCTTGGTAGAGGTAATACGCTCTTGCAAGCGACCCATTTCTTCGGCCAGCGTGGGCTGATAACCCACGGCAGATGGCATACGCCCCAGCAAGGCTGAAACTTCGGTTCCGGCCAAGGTGTAGCGGTAAATGTTGTCAACAAAGAACAGAACGTCACGGCCTTCATCACGGAAGGACTCGGCAATCGTCAGTCCGGTCAGGGCGACGCGCAGACGGTTGCCTGGTGGTTCGTTCATCTGACCGTACACCATCGCAACTTTCGACTTGGGCAGATCTTCCAGGTTCACAACGCCAGAGTCAGCCATCTCGTGGTAGAAGTCATTGCCTTCACGGGTACGCTCACCCACACCGGCAAACACCGACAAGCCGCTGTGTGCCTTGGCGATGTTATTGATCAATTCCATCATGTTCACGGTCTTGCCCACGCCGGCACCGCCGAACAATCCGACCTTGCCGCCCTTGGCGAACGGACACACCAAGTCGATCACCTTGATACCGGTTTCGAGCAATTCTTGTGACGGGCTCAATTCGTCGTAGGTAGGTGCTTTGCGGTGGATCGACATGTGCAGATCAGCATTCACCGGACCGCGCTCGTCGATGGGTGCACCCAGCACATCCATGATGCGGCCCAGTGTGGCTTGACCTACGGGCACCAGAATGGGCTTTTCGGTGTTGGATACCACCATGCCGCGACGCAGGCCGTCTGATGAGCCCAAAGCAATGGTACGGACGATGCCGTCACCGAGCTGCTGCTGCACTTCCAGCGTCAGGGTCGAACCTTCCATTTTCAGCGCGTCATAAATGCCGGGCATCTTGTCACGGGGGAATTCCACGTCAACGACGGCGCCAATACACTGAACAATCTTTCCCTGAACTTGGGAGTTAGCTTGAGCCATTTTTCGCTCCAAAAATAAAATCTTTAACGGTTACTTTGCTTGACGGGATTGCACAGTGTTTAAACTGCCGCTGCGCCCGCCACGATCTCGGACAACTCTTTGGTAATCGCTGCCTGACGCGTTTTGTTGTACACCAGCTTCAACTCACCGATCACGCTGCCCGCGTTGTCGGTGGCCGCCTTCATCGCCACCATGCGCGCCGATTGCTCGGACGCCATGTTTTCGGCCACTGCCTGATACACCAGTGCTTCCACATAGCGGGTCAGCAAGTCATCAATCACCGCCTGTGCGTCAGGCTCATAGATGTAGTCCCAGCCATGCTGCGTGCCGCTGGCCTCGGTTTGGCGTTGCATATCGGTCGCCGACAAGGGCAACAACTGCTGCACCACCGCCTCTTGCTTCATGGTGTTGATGAATTGCGTGTAACAAAGGTACACAGCATTCACTTCACCCTTTGCATAAGCATCCAGCAATACCTTGACCGGACCGATAAGCTTATCCAGATGTGGCGTGTCACCCAGTTGAGTCGCATGCGACACAACCTTGGCGCCCACACGATTCAGAAATCCGAGGCCCTTGTTGCCAATGGCAACCGCTTGCACCGAAACGCCAACTGCCTGCAACTCTTTGAACTTGCTGGTTACGCCGCGCAACACGTTGGTGTTCATGCCGCCGCACAGACCCTTGTCAGTGGTGACCACAATAAAGCCGCTGGTTTTGGCGTTATTGGTTTGCATGAACGCATGCGTGTACTCAGGATTGGCTTTGCCGAGGTTGCTGGCAATATTGCGGATCTTTTCGCTGTAGGGACGGGCAGCACGCATCCGCTCCTGCGCCTTGCGCATTTTGGATGCAGCCACCATCTCCATGGCCTTGGTGATCTTCTTGGTGTTTTCCACCGACTTGATCTTGCCGCGTATTTCCTTACCTGCTGCCATTCGTGGCTCCTTGGGTGGTCAGGTGGGATTTAAGCGAAGGACTTTTTGAACGCCGCGATGGCACCGTTCAACTCGGCTTCGGCATCTTTGTCCATAGCCTTGTCAGCTTCGAGCTTTGCCAGTAGCGCAGCGTGCTTGTCCTTAAGGTAGGCATGCAGTCCGTGTTCGAAGGACAGCACTTTCTTGACTTCAATATCGTCCATGTATCCCTTGTTGACGGCAAACAAGGTTGCTGCCATCAGGCTGATCGTCAAGGGGCTGTATTGCGCCTGCTTGAGCAATTCGGTAACACGTGCACCGCGATCGAGCTGCTTGCGGGTCGCCTCATCGAGGTCCGATGCAAACTGGGCGAAAGCGGCCAATTCGCGGTACTGCGCCAAGTCGGTACGAATACCACCGGACAGGTTCTTGATCAGTTTGGTCTGCGCAGCGCCGCCGACGCGGGACACCGAAATACCGGCATTGATCGCAGGCCGGATACCAGCGTTGAACAAAGAGGTTTCCAGAAAGATCTGGCCGTCCGTGATCGAGATCACGTTGGTAGGCACAAACGCAGACACGTCACCGGCTTGCGTTTCAATGATGGGTAGCGCGGTCAAGGAACCGGTTTTGCCCTTCACTGCGCCCTTGGTGAAAGCCTCGACGTAATCGGCATTGACGCGTGCTGCACGCTCGAGCAAACGGCTGTGGAGATAAAACACGTCGCCTGGATACGCTTCGCGGCCTGGTGGTCGGCGCAGCAACAAGGAAACCTGGCGATAGGCCACGGCCTGCTTGGACAAATCGTCATAGACGATCAGCGCGTCTTCGCCACGGTCGCGGAAATACTCGCCCATGGTGCAGCCAGAATAAGCTGACACATACTGCATGGCTGCCGATTCGGAAGCGGTTGCCGCGACGACGATGGTGTATTCCATTGCACCGGCCTGTTCCAGAGCGCGCACGACGTTCTTGACGGACGAAGCCTTCTGTCCGATCGCGACGTACACGCAGGTCATGTTCTGACCCTTCTGGTTAATGATCGCGTCAATCGCAACAGCCGTTTTACCGGTCTGGCGGTCACCGATGATCAGCTCGCGCTGACCGCGACCGACCGGCACCATGGAGTCGATCGACTTCAGACCTGTCTGCATGGGTTGGCTGACCGATTCGCGAGCGATCACGCCAGGCGCAACCTTTTCAATCACGTCAGTCATTTTGGCGTTGATCGGACCCTTGCCATCGATTGGCTGGCCCAGCGCGTTGACAACACGCCCCTTGAGTTCCGGTCCCACGGGCACTTCAAGAATACGTCCGGTGCACTTGACCGTATCGCCTTCCGAAATGTGCTCGTATTCGCCCAAAATCACGGAGCCCACCGAGTCACGCTCGAGGTTCAACGCCAGCCCGTAGGTGGGCAGTCCGTCGCTTCCGGCGGGGAACTCCAGCATTTCGCCCTGCATCACGTCGGACAGACCGTGAATGCGGCAGATACCGTCGGTCACCGAAACAACGGTACCCTGGTTGCGGATGTCAGTGCTTTCCGACAAACCTTCGATACGGCTCTTGATCAATTCAGAGATTTCTGCGGGATTGAGTTGCATGACTCTTTCCTTCTTTCTTTAGTTATGACTGATAGCGAGAGGCCAGACGCCTCACGCCGTCAGTGCCACTTTCATTTGTTCCAGACGCGCCTTGACAGAGGTGTCAAGAACTTCGTCACCCACCACCACGCGAATGCCACCAATCAACTCGGGCTCGAGTTCAACCGTGACGTTGAGCTTGCGACCGAATCGCTTTTCGAGCGTTGTGGCAACTTCAGCAAGGGCGGCGCTGTCGATCGGAAATGCGCTGTACACCACCGCGTCGGACGAACCGCTCTGCGCATTCACCAAAGCCCGGAATTGCGACGCAATTTCCGGCAAAACGCTCAGACGACCATTGGCGATAACCGCACGCAGGAAATTTTTTGCATGCTCGTCGAGTGCGGACTTGGCCACACTGGCAATCACGTCAAACACCTGCGCGGGAGTAACTTTGGGACTGTCGGCAAATTGCAGCAACTGCACGTTGGCTGCTATCTGTGCCAATTCATCAACCCATGCGGATACTTTGCCCAAATCTTTTTCAGAAGCCTCAAAAAGCGCCTCCGCATAAGGTCTTGCAATGGTGGCGAGTTCAGCCATGGCGTCCTCTTAAAGCTCAGTCTTCAGGCGGCCCAGAAGGTCCGCATGAACACTTGCATTGACTTCTTTGCGCAGGATTTGCTCGGCACCCTTGACGGCCAAAGCGGCCACTTGCTCACGCAGTGTCTCGCGGGCCTTGACGGTTTGCTGCTCGGCCTCAACCTTGGCTGCGGCAATGATTTTGTTGCCTTCTTCGGTAGCTCTCGCCTTGGCCTCTTCGACGATTGCCATGGCGCGGCGCTCGGCGTCAGCCAGACGGGCAGCAGTTTCTGTCTTTGACTTGGAGAGCTCGTCTTCCACACGCTTGTTGGCGCTAGTCAGCTCAGCTTTTGCTTTGTCTGCTGCGGAAAGACCGTCAGCGATTTTCTGTGCGCGATCGTCCAGTGCCTTTGCAATCGGTGGCCACACGAATTTCATCGTGAAGATTACCAACAGAAAAAACACCGCCAGTTGCGCGAAGAATGTTGCGTTAATACTCACAACAACACCTCTCTAGGTTGGATGAGGCGAAAGGGCTTACTTCAACACGAACGGGTTGGCGAACGCGAACATCATGGCGATACCAACGCCAATCAGGAACGCCGCGTCAATCAGACCAGCCAGCAAGAACATTTTGGTTTGCAGTTCGTTCATCAATTCTGGCTGACGGGCTGCGGACTCCAGGTACTTGCTTCCCATGATGCCGATACCGATACAGGCACCGATAGCACCCAGACCAATGATCAAACCAGCTGCCAAAGCGACAAAACCAAGAACGTGTTCCATTTAAGAGCTCCTACGGATTCAAGTTAATAAAAAAGCAAAAAGAAAACTGACAACTCAGTGGTGGTCGTGGGCCTGCCCCACATACACCAAGGTCAACATCATGAAGATGAAAGCTTGCAGGGCAACAATCAGAATGTGAAAGATTGCCCAAGCCGTGCCCGCAACGACATTACCAAACCACAAGGCGATGCCCGTAGCCGACCCAAACCCGACTGCACCCATGAGTGCAATCAACATGAACACCAGCTCGCCAGCGTACATATTCCCGAACAACCGCATGCCGTGCGAGACGGTTTTGGCGGTGAACTCAATCATCTGCATGCCGAAGTTCAGCACACCCAAAATCAAAGCAAACACGGGGTTCTTGCTGGTGCCAAATGGCGCAGTGACAAGCTCGTGCGCCCAGCCACCAATACCTTTGATCTTGACGTTGTAATACAGGCAAACCAGCAAAACCGAGAACGACATGCCCAGAGTGGTGGACAAATCCGCGGTAGGCACTACACGGAAGTGCTCAATGGTTTTTTCGAGTCCGGCTACCGCAAACACGGTATGAAACAGATCGACAGGCAGGAAGTCCATGGAATTGAGCAGGAAAACCCACACGAATACGGTCAACGCCAATGGCCCTACGAACTTGCGCGACTCAGCGTTGTGCACGATGCCTTTGGCCTGGGTATCCACCATTTCAAGCAGAATTTCCACCGCCGCCTGCAACCGGCCCGGTACACCCGATGTCACAGTGCGGGCCACGCGCCACAGCACTAACATCCCAAGGCAACCCAGCAGCACCGACCAGAAAATGGAGTCAATGTTAAAAACAGAGAAGTCGATGACACCCGACTGGTGACCCGTTCGCAGATGTGTCAGGTGGTGACCAATGTACTCACCAGCCGTGAGCCCGTGTTCCGCAGCGTTTTCTTCAGCAGCCATCAGTTACTCGTATCAGTTACTTTTGCCGTTAAGCGTTTCAACTTGCACCGAATGCGGCCTGGATCTAACGCCCAAAGCCACCCAATAAACCTTCATGGTCAGCACCAGTCCTGCCAACATGGCAGGCCAGCTCAGTGCACCGACCGAACGATAGGCACCATACATGACGGCTATCGTTACCAAAATTTTGACAAACTCCCACAAGAAGAAGCTTGCGACTGCCGAACCAACGTTCGACCTGGCAAACTTGCCGGTCACTCCACGCGCAAAAAGCGCAGCAGGTAAAACCACCGCAAGGCCACCCCATGCCGCCGACACCCCAACCAAGCGCTGCCCCGTAACCAACCAGGCCAGAAGGGCAACCACCGTACCCACAATGACCTGCCACGCCACAACTCGCCAGGGCGATATCGACGGGCTCTTGAGCGCAAGCGCTTTAGCCTGCTCTGCTGTCAAGGGCGTGAAATCAGAGATTTCCTCATCCACCGCAAGGCCAGGGCCAGATCCCGCCAAATCTTGATTCATTGTCACCACGCCACATTACAGCCAGGTTACAAACAGTGTTTTAAGCACAGCCAACGATTATACGTAGAAACCCTCCGGGCGCGCCAGCCCCCTGTTGAAAATTGCCTCTTCGACATCACAACAGTTGGTCACCCATAATTTGCCGGTCACTTTTTAGCGAGACCTCCTTGTCCGACCCAACATCACCACCCCAGTCGCCCGCACCGGGCCCCGCGACGACGTCAGAGTCACTGATTCAGTATCCGTCAGCGTTTCCTATCAAAGTGATGGGCGCGAAAGTCGATGGTCTGGTGCATGCCATCACATCGATTGCGCACCAATTTGATCCGGCATTTGATGCCACAAGCATTGAGCTGCGCGAAAGCAAGGGTGGCAACTACCTGGGTGTCACCATCACCGTGACCGCCACCAGCCGCGAGCAACTCGACGAGATCTACCGCACGCTATCGACGCATCCGATGGTCAAAGTCGTGCTGTAACAATGGCAATTTCAATTGTCCGATTGGGCCTGCAAGACTATGCGAGCGCTTATGCAGCCATGCAGACTTTCACCCAGGCGAGAACCGCCGAACCTGGCGCCGAACCCGGTGACCAGTTGTGGATTTGCCAGCACCCCCCCGTTTTCACCCAGGGGCTGGCCGGCAAGCCAGAACACATTTTCAATGCGGCCGATATACCGGTCATCCCGACCAACCGCGGCGGACAGGTGACCTACCACGGCCCGGGACAAGTGGTGGCCTATCCACTGATGGACCTCAGGCGCGCCGGATACTTCGTCAAAGAGTACGTGTACCGGATCGAAGAAGCAGTCATCAAAACGCTGCTGCACTTTGGCGTCACAGGCCACCGCGTCCCCGGCGCGCCCGGTATCTATGTGCGTCTGGATGATCCGCAGGGACACGCGAGATTGGAGCGCCGCACGGACACACTGCAACCCGATTTCACGGGCCTGGGAAAGATAGCGGCGCTGGGCATCAAAGTCTCCCGTAATTGCACCTACCACGGTGTGGCGTTGAATGTCGCCATGGACCTGGAACCCTTCTCCCGTATCAACCCCTGCGGCTATGAAAAGTTGCAAACCGTTGATCTTTCTACAATCGGGGTCCCCGTCAGCTGGGACGAAGCCGCTGACATCCTGAGCCACAAGCTCGTAACGTACCTGACGCCGTGAAGCGTCTGTCCAAGCCCCAACCCAGCGCCATGAGCCACAGCGAAAAATCCCCTGCCCCCAGCCAGACCGTGCGCGAAGTGCAAAGTCCCGACCAGTATGATCCGACGGCCAAACAAAAGGCGGCCGCCAAACTGTCGCGCATACCGGTCAAAGTGCAGGCGGGCGAGGTACTCAAAAAGCCGGACTGGATCCGGGTCAAGGCGGGATCACCCAGCACCCGGTTTTATGAAATCAAGGACGTGCTGCGGGCCAACAAGCTGGTGACGGTCTGCGAAGAAGCCAGTTGCCCCAACATTGGGGAATGCTTCGGCAAAGGCACCGCAACCTTCATGATCATGGGCGACAAGTGCACCCGACGCTGCCCGTTCTGCGATGTGGGCCACGGCCGACCTGACCCGCTCGATGCCAGCGAACCCGATAACCTTGCCAGAACAATCGCGCAACTCAAGCTCAGTTACGTAGTCATTACCAGCGTGGACCGCGACGATTTGCGCGACGGTGGCGCCGGCCACTTTGTCGAATGCATTCGCAAAACCCGCGCACTGTCTCCCAAAACGCAGATCGAGGTTCTGGTGCCAGACTTTCGCGGACGTGACGACCGCGCGCTGGAGATACTCAAGGCCGCGCCGCCCGACGTTATGAACCACAACCTGGAAACGATCCCGCGTCTGTACAAAGAGGCGCGCCCGGGCTCGGACTATCAGTTCAGTCTGAACCTGCTGAAAAAATTCAAGTCACTCTTCCCCGAAGTACCGACCAAAAGCGGCTTGATGGTGGGTCTGGGTGAAACCGATGACGAGATTTTGGAAGTCATGCGCGACATGCGGGCGCACCACATTGACATGCTGACCATCGGCCAATATCTGGCGCCCTCGACCAGCCACCTGCCTGTGCGGCGCTATGTGCACCCAGACACTTTCAAAATGTTTGAGGCCGAAGCCTACAAAATGGGTTTCAAACATGCCGCTGTGGGCGCCATGGTGCGCAGCAGCTACCACGCCGACCAACAAGCCAGCCACGCGATGGCTTGAAATGTGAACAATCAGTAGTTAATGAGAAAAATTAGAAGTTAGTGAGAAAAATCAATAAGACTTTCCCCCAAGAAAGCGTTGATGAAGATAGTTTCCCGAGTGAAACACCAAGAATCTCGGTGTTTCCTCAGGATCGAACTGACTGGCGCATTGACTGGTTCGGAGACGTAACGTTCCCAGATCGGTCGATTCGGCGCAAGCAACCTTCTGTCTTTATCCATTTGTCTCGAGTCATTGACGACCGGTTCATCTCGGACCCGTCGGTGCTGCTTTCCCCTTATTGCACTGCACCAGCCAGGCTGCAAAAGCGCGTTTGGGTTTCAGCAGGAACTTTGGCGCTTATTCGAATCGGTGATGTATGGCGAGATGGCCAACTCGTTATGCGCCCCGACTACCAACTGGAAGAGTTCAAAGGCGTTCAAATTGACACTGGCACCGCATCCATCGTCAAGTCCGGACTTAACCTCAACGAGAACGGATTTTTACTGCCGATCAGTGAACACCCCTGGCACCTCCAGTGCACTCAGTCATATTGCTTGATGGTGGAAATCAGCAATCAGCAGAGGCTGATCCCCCGATGGCCACCCAATTTCCCCCTGGTATGGCCACTTCAAACTCCCCCACCTGAATTGATCGGGAACGGGTAGTCAAGCCGGCGTCGTCGGCACCTGTTTGGCGGGACATAACCCGACCTTCCCGAGTGGAGGTCACGG
>CAIOLZ010000024.1 GCA_903859265.1 uncultured beta proteobacterium | reverse complement strand
GTTACCGAAGGTGCAGTGGCAACAACCGGCGCCGCGGCAGGCGGAGCCCCTGCACCCACGCCTTCCAATATGGCTACCAGGTCGCCAATATTGACGGTATCGCCGAGCTTGACCTTCAGTTCCTTGACCACGCCCGCGACACTGGAAGGAATTTCCATAGACGCCTTGTCGGACTCCACGGTGATCAGCCCTTGCTCCAGTTTGACGCTGTCGCCTACTTTGACCAAAAGCTCAATCACTGCGACGTCTTTGAAATCGCCAATATCGGGTACCCGAACTTCCAGCGGCCCTGCAACCCTGGCAGCTACCGGGGCGACTTCAGCAGAGCTGGCTGCGACGGCGACCGAAGCCGGCACAGTCACGCTTTGTGCTGCCGGAGCAGCGACGGGCGTGGTTGCGGCAGTGGCGCCGGCAACCTCCAGCACCAACACGATTGAACCCTCTTTAACCTTGCTGCCCAGAGCGACCTTGATGTCCTTGACCACACCTGCCGCGCTGGAGGGAATTTCCATGGACGCTTTATCAGACTCGACCGTGATCAGGCTTTGCTCGGCCTTGACGGTATCGCCCGGCTTGACCATCAACTCAATCACCGTGACTTCATCGAAGTCCCCAATATCGGGGACTTTTACTTCTACTAATGCCATGTTGTTCTCACTTATTCGTTAGTGGGAAACCTTCGTGCTGGTCAAAGGCCAATCCCGGTTTGCGCTCAGGCGTAAAGAGGATTGACCTTCTCGGTATTGATGCCATATTTCTGGATGGCTTCGGCCACCTTGGGCGCTGGCACGGTACCTTCTTCGCTCAAGGCCTTGAGCGCGGCAACCACGATGTAGTGGCGATTGATTTCAAAGTGTTCACGCAATTTGCTGCGGAAGTCACTGCGGCCAAAGCCGTCTGTCCCCAGAACCTTGTAGGTGCGGCCCTTGGGAATAAACGGGCGGATTTGCTCGGCATAAGCCTTCATGTAATCGGTCGAGGCCACGACCGGTCCTTTGGCCTTGTCCAACTGCTGGGATACGAATGGCACGCGCGGTGTGTCCAGCGGGTGCAACAGGTTCCAGCGCTCCGCATCCTGACCGTCCCGGGTCAGTTCGTTAAAACTCGGGCAACTCCACACATCGGCGGCGATGCCCCATTCTTTTTCCAGCAATTCCTGCGCTGCAATGCTCTCGCGCAGGATCGTTCCGGAGCCAAGCAGTTGCACGCGCGGCGTGAGCTTGGCGCCTTCTTTGCAGAGGTACATGCCCTTGATGATTTGCTCTTCTGTGCCAGCGGTCAGACCGGGCATCGGGTAGTTCTCGTTGAGCAGCGTCAGGTAGTAAAAAACGTTGTCCTGCTTTTCCACCATGCGCTTGAGCCCATGGTGCAGGATGACTCCGACTTCGTGCGCAAAGGTGGGGTCATAGGAGATGCAATTCGGGATCGTGCCCGCCATGATGTGGCTGTGGCCGTCTTCATGTTGCAAGCCTTCGCCATTGAGGGTCGTGCGACCCGATGTGCCGCCTAACAGGAATCCGCGCGCCTGCATGTCGCCTGCGGCCCAGGCCAAATCGCCAACGCGCTGGAAGCCGAACATGGAGTAGTACACATAAAACGGCACCATGATCCGGTTGCTGGTGGAATAGCTGGTCGCCGCTGCAATCCAGCTGCTCATGCCACCGGCTTCGTTAATGCCTTCCTGCAGGATTTGTCCCTTGACGTCTTCCTTGTAATACATCACCTGGTCTTTATCGACCGGCGTGTATTGCTGGCCCGCCGGGTTGTAAATACCAACTTGACGAAACAGCCCTTCCATACCGAAGGTACGTGCCTCATCCACCAGAATCGGCACCACACGTGGCCCCAATGCCTGGTCACGCAACAGCTGCGTCAGGAAGCGAACGTAAGCCTGGGTGGTCGATATTTCGCGCCCCTCCGCCGTGGGCTCAATCACTGCCTTGAAAGTCTCCAGAGACGGTACGGTAAAGCTCTCGTCGGCCTTGGTACGCCGGTGTGGCAGGTAGCCGCCCAACTCCTTGCGGCGTTCGTGCAGATAGCGCATTTCCGGGGTGTCGTCAGCCGGTTTATAAAACGGCACGTTCGACAATTCGCTGTCCGGGATGGGAATATTGAAACGGTCGCGAAACGTTTTAATGTCCTCGTCGGTCAGCTTCTTGGTCTGGTGGACGGTGTTCTTGCCCTCGCCCGACTTGCCCATGCCAAAACCTTTGACGGTTTTGATCAGCAACACCGTCGGCTGGTCCTTGTGGTTAACCGCCGCATGGAACGCTGCATAGACCTTCTTGGAATCGTGACCGCCACGGCGCAACTCGAAGATGGCCTCGTCTGTCATTTTGGAAACCATCTCCGCGGTGCGGGGATCTTTGCCGAAGAAGTGCTTGCGGACGTATGCGCCATCGTTGGCCTTCATGGCCTGGTAGTCGCCGTCCACCGTGTCCATCATGACTTTGCGCAGTGCACCATCTTTGTCGCGCGCCAGCAGCGGATCCCAGTTGCTGCCCCACAAAAGCTTGATGACGTTCCAGCCTGAACCACGGAATTCACCTTCCAGCTCCTGAATGATTTTCCCGTTGCCACGCACCGGTCCATCAAGACGCTGCAGGTTGCAATTAATCACGAACACCAGGTTGTCAAGTTTTTCACGCGCTGCCAAACCGATGGCGCCAAGCGACTCGACCTCATCCATTTCGCCATCGCCACAAAATACCCAAACCTTGCGGTTTTCGGTGTTGGCGATGCCGCGGGCATGCAGGTACTTCAAAAAGCGTGCCTGGTAAATCGCCATCAACGGGCCCAGACCCATAGAAACGGTGGGAAACTGCCAGAACTCAGGCATCAATTTGGGGTGCGGGTAACTCGACAGGCCTTTGCCGTCCACCTCCTGGCGGAAATTGAGCAGTTGCTCTTCTGTCAGACGACCTTCGAGGTAGGCCCGGGCGTAAACACCGGGCGAAACATGGCCCTGGATATAAAGGCAGTCGCCCCCATGGTTTTCGCTCTCGGCATGCCAGAAGTGGTTAAACCCTGCGCCAAACAGGCTGGCCAAGGATGCAAATGAACCGATGTGGCCGCCCAGGTCACCTCCATCAACAGGATGGTGGCGGTTGGCCTTGACCACCATGGCCATGGCGTTCCAGCGCATGTAGGCGCGCAGGCGCTCTTCAATCTCCAGGTTACCGGGTGAGTGCTCCTCGTCTTCGGGCGCAATCGTGTTCACATAAGCCGTTGTGGCCGAAAACGGCATATCGATGCTCTTTTGACGCGCGTGCTCCAGAAGTTGCTCCAGCAAGTAGTGCGCGCGCTCAGGCCCCTCAGTTTCGATGACGGCGGACAGTGCATCCATCCATTCGCGGGTTTCCTGGCTGTCCATATCAACGGCGCCATCGGCGCTGCGGGGAACTGCTGACATTCATGTCTCCTGATTAATTTTGTGCATGTAATTTATTACGCGATTTCGAGTTTCTCACACTTTATTTTAAATTTCAACAGGTGCATATGAATTTCATAATATGAATTATTCTGGAAAATTTCGCATCCTGTGCTTCTACACTTGACGCATGCCAATCAGCCTGCTTAACAACCTGCCCAGCCCGATGGGGTTGCCACCGGTGGTCAAGGCGAAAAAATGGTGGTACCACCTCACGCCACAGCGACAAGACCGTCTGGCCATGCTTGCTCCGCTGATGGCAGTGCTGCTGTTTTTTGCCGCGATCGTTGCCGCGCTGGCGTATTTACGGCTGGAAGAAGTTGACCGTGAACAGGAGGCAGTTCAGCACGATGTGGAGTACACCCAACAGAAGCTGCGGCTTCGTCTGCTCGAACGTCAGGAGTTGTTGCTGCGCATAGCGCGCGAAGTGGCCAATCGCGAGCTCACCGCTGAAGAATTTCATGCCCGGGCCAGCGCCATCGTCAACCAATACCCTGAGATGTACGGCCTCGCATGGCTGGATTACCGGCGTCACGTCAAGTCTGGAAGTGGCAGTCTGATGCCGCCGGCAACCGCACTGCGGGGCGGCGAGTCGGTGCAACCGCTGATAGACGATGAGGAGAGTTTTTCACAGGCGCGGGAATCCAGCCAGCCGGTCTATCTGCACCACATCGATCCGACTGAAAAAACACCGATGTTGCAGATTTATATTCCGATCATCGAGCGCAACCACTTCGCAGGCGCCTTGCTGGCTGACCTGTCGATCGACGCCTTGTACCGGTACGGCGTTCCCTCGGAAGTGTCTGCCCGCTATGCAATTTCGCTGCTGGACAACAAATCCAACCTGCTCGCCGGCATCGCCATTCCCGACCGAAAGTTCCGGCGGTCTCTGATGCCATGGGCCATGAATACCAATGAATATTCCATGCCGATTTCGCCCCTGGGCATCGGATTGGTGGTGCGCGGACAGGCTTACAGGGCGTCCCAGGGCTTGGTGGGGCAAGGCCTGTTTTGGCTGGTGAGTACCCTCAGCGTGATGACGGCCTGGATGCTGATTGCCAACTGGCGTCACACCCGGCGGCGCTTGAAGACGCAACAGGCACTGGTGTCCGAGACCAACTTTCGCCGTGCCATGGAAAACTCGATGCTCACCGGCATGCGTGCCATGGATTTACAAGGCCGCATCACCTACGTCAACCCGGCGTTTTGCCAGATGACCGGTTGGACCGAAGCCGAACTGGTGGGCCGCTCGGCGCCGTTTCCCTATTGGCCTGAAAGTGACCGGGATCTGCTCATGGCGCGCCTGCAGGACGAGTTGCGCGGCAAACTTACGCCAGGCGGTTTTCAGGTGCGGGTAAAGCGGCGCGACAACAGCATGTTTGACGCACGCTTGTATGTTGCACCGCTGATCGACGTCATGGGAAAACAAACCGGCTGGGTGACGTCCATGACCGACATTACGGAGCCCAATCGTGTTCGGGAACAGCTGTCCGCATCGCACCAGCGCTTTACGGCCGTCCTGGAAGCACTGGATGCGTCTATCTCGGTGGCTCCCCTGGGCAGCGACGAATTGTTATTTGCCAACAAGCTTTACCGGCAGTGGTTTGGCACGCTATCGGACGGCCACCTGCGCCTGGTCGCACAGGCCGGCGTTCCGGCCAACCCGACGAGCGATGAATCTTTGGACAGTGTTGACTCGTTTGCCGGGCTGCCCACGGACGCCCTGTCCGACAGCGAAACCGAAAGCGGCGAGGTTTACGACAGTGCGCTGGGCAAATGGCTTGAGGTTCGCACTCGGTATCTGAGCTGGGTTGACGGCCGGCTGGCGCAAATGGTGATTGCCACCGACATCAGCAGCCGTCGTCTGGCAGAGGAACAAGCGGCCACCCAGGCCGAGCGGGCACAAAATTCCAGCCGCTTGATAACCATGGGGGAAATGGCTTCCAGCGTGGCGCACGAATTGAATCAGCCGCTCACCGCCATCAACAACTACTGCAATGGCATGGTGTCACGCATCAAGGCGCAGCAAATCGATGAGCTGGAATTGCTTGGCGCACTGGAAAAAACGGCCCGCCAGGCGCAGCGCGCAGGACAGATCATCCAGCGCATCCGATCATTCGTGAAACGCAGTGAACCCAACCGCACGATGTCCGACATCAACCCGATGGTGGTCGAGGCCATCGAATTGGCCGATATCGAACTGCGACGCCGCAACGTCCGCCTCAACCACTACATCGCGGCCCGGTTGCCGTCGCTCAAGGTCGATCCCATTCTGATTGAACAGGTGCTGGTCAACTTGTTGCGCAACGCCGCTGAAGCGATTGATGCGGCGCAGCGCCCGACCTCGCAGCGGCTGGTTGAACTGCGTGTTGTTCCCAAGGTTTTTGAAGGCACTTCGGTGGTCGAGTTTTCGGTACAGGATTCCGGCATGGGCCTTGCGCCTGAAGTGATGGCCCGGCT